>CAYMXM010000365.1:0-5590 GCA_964394065.1 uncultured Pirellula sp.
TTCTAGGATAATTGGCCAAAATCCGACTCATAGGCTAGATACTAGGGCGGCACATATGGATTTCCTGGAGTCGAGATCCAGATGTGCCGCCCTCCGGGCTGAAGAGGAAGTGTTGCCTCACTACCGGTGGTTTACACCACCGGCAAAGATGTATCGCCCTCCGGGCTTCAGAAGGGAGCATTCTAATGAAGTGCAATCACCACTAATTTTGCGAACAAAACTTGCGCAAACCAATCCCTCACAACACCAACTTTTTGAGAGCCCTGGGGTCGCCCCCGATCGGACGAACCACACCTACTTCATCAACGGCAACGACTCCCATGCAAACGGTCGGAACTTCACAGGCTTTCCTTCCATTTCATCTTGGAACAGGACCACATGTGGTTCGAGTTTGTTCGCGGCGTTCGAGTCGATGAGTTGATTCGAATCGTTGGCGCTCATCTGCATCAAGATCCGCAATTCCAAGTCCCGCAGCGACTGCCTGGAGAGCCAGCGTCCCAACGTCCCCACCGAGTCGGCCCAAATCCAAACATGGATTCCTACCGTCGGGCCATCTCGCAACAAGTCACTTAAAACTGCATCAGGCTGTGCCCCCCCAGCGGAATCGCCGAAACTGAACTCGTCTCCCTTCCGCAACTCTCGAAAGCGGGCTAGATTGAGGATGCAAATCAAAAGGGGAGGATAGTTCTCCTGCGGTGACTCGAGTCGCTTCTCAAGCTCTTCCTTCCACGCCGCAAATCGGCTCTCGATATCTCGTCCTCCTCCAATCTCGCACCGAGGTAGATGGCTCGCTCGCTCAACAACGGAGGTCAGTGTCGCATCTTCGCTTCGCGTCCCATCGAGCAACACAACGTGAACGTCTTCCCCCGAACTCCCTTCCAACCGCAAGGCACCTTGAAGAGTCCCCGCTAGAATCGATGCTGCGGTTCTCTCCTCTGGCCCGACCACGCAAACATTTCTCCCCGCAGCTTTGGGAAGCCATCGAACCACGGGGGGATCGATCGAGACGCTGTCTCCCAAAAGGAGTGGCAATGCGGTTTCCTTAGACCCGTTGTCGGAATCGAGCAATCGCCCCATAGTCGCATCGTCCCAGACCGCTGGCTTATGCCCTTCAAACACCACCCGTCTTCCCATCGGATTGATGGTCGGATCGTTAAGGACCTCATGGAACGGTATCTCTTTCAACTCGTGAAGCTGCGTCTCTTTATCGACGTAGGCCACTTGGAATCCTTGATTGCTCTCGATGCGTCCCCCCGCATCGTTATAGATCGCTTGCCCCGAGAATCGAAGTCGTTCCGCAACGGTATTATCCTCTCCCAAAATCAACATCGCGTCGGAACTATCGCACTGAAGTGCAATCCGGACCGCCATCTGAGCGAGGGTCGTTCGTGGTAACGAATAAGCTCCCCCGAGCGTTTGTGAAGCGAGAACGAGATGAATTCCAAACGAACGACCTTGCCGAACGATTCGGTCCATCAGCATCGACGCTTGCTGCGAAAGCTTGTCATCCTCGACGAAGAGTTCCTGAAACTCATCGATGATGATCAACAGACGAGGCATTCGGACCTCGGGATGCTTTCGGCTGAGGCTCGGAAGATCTTGCACGCCCCAATTCCGAAACGCCTCTCCCCGCGCATGCATCACTCGATCGATGTACTCAAGGGTACTGACACCAAACTCTCGTTTGCTCTCAATGCCGATGACATCGGCATGGGGCAAACCTGCCTCCGCGTAAACCTGAAACTCCACCCCTTTCTTGAAGTCGAGCAAGATAAGTCGCAACTCATCAGGGGAGTACTTCAATGCCGCGCTCGTGATCATCGTATGGAGGAGAGACGATTTCCCAGAGCCCGTCTTCCCCGCGATCAACAGATGCTGAGCCGTTCCATATCCAAGCTTCATCGCATGGGGGCGTCCCGATGCGGCAATTCCGATCGGAACCGTCAAGCTGTCCGCCGAATCGGCCTGCTGCCGTTCCGAAGTTGGAACCGCAATCGATTCAAACGGGACGATGACTCTCCCAAGCTCACTGACTTGTTCGAGATGATGCCCCATCACCTCTTTGAGCTGCTCCGAGGTGGGAGGTGGCTTCAACTGAATGGGAGCGTGCTGAAATTCTCCCACTTCCCATGCCGCTTGATTGGGAGGCGTCCCAGGAGGAAACGTGAGATGCAGTCCGAACTCCTCCAGTTTTTGGGGATCTGCAAAAGAGGGCCAGATGTGCGTATCTGACAATCGAAGCACAACACCGACTCCACAACGCCCACCCGCCGCGAGGATCGAGCAGAGTGATTGCCAGGAGTTGTCGTCGAGTCCTGCAGGAAATTGATCCCATACGATCAGTCGATAAGGAAGGGCCATCGGACCTGCTTCCTGATTGTATTCGTATAGATTCTTATAGTTGTTTCGGAGGCTCTGCTGGATGATGTCTTCGCAGGTTCGGGCAAGGGTAGATAGCTGATCTGCAATATGAAGAGGTTGCGTCCAAACCCGATCACCGACGAGGGCTGGATCGACATCGGCGAGCGCCATCAACCAAGAATATTTTTTCCCAAGCCCTTGGGGATCGATCATCGTAACCCGCATCGAGCCTTCTGGAAGAGATGTGATGGATCGGAGGATCAAACCGTTCAAAATCCCATCGATGGTGGTGTCGGCATCCGCATTCCCATGAAGGACTAGAGCTCCATGGTAGAGGAGATCGAAAACGACCGGCCATGCCTCACTTTCGATTCGCAATCGCTCGCTACACTCGGAGGCTTCGTCGGAGTATGCCGTTTGAATAGGGCTCGTCCCCAGTTGCCAAATCAGGTTTTGCGCGTCCCGTTTCCATTCTCCCGAAGAATAAATTCGATCCGTCCAATCCGGCTGGGTTTCTTGAAAGAAAGCGTTCGCATTTCGCATCGCTTCGTCGATGCCTTCGGCACCCACTTGCCATCGCTCGGAACAATATCGCTGCGACAACTGAAACCGGTCCGCAATTTCTTGGATTCCCTTTTTTCGCAGCTGATTTCGTTCGTTCCGCTGTTGCCCGAACGACTTGAGCTTCTGCTGAAGGATCGGCTCCCATTTCTTATCAATCGCTTCAAAGCTAGAGCGGCGTGAGTTCGTTAGCTCCCATCGCCGAAGCTGCATGTTCTTCCGTAAGGCTTCCGTGTCCGCATCGAGTTTCGCTTGCAACTCTTCCCGGTCGACCAGGTAGCGACTCTCGATCCGTTCCAAGGTAACGCGATGTTCGTTCTCCAACCGTTGAATTTCGTTCTGGCATTGAGATTCCGCGATACGTACTCCTTGCTGGATTCGCTCGTGCAATCCGAGGAGGGTTAACTGGAAATCTGGAGCAAAACGTTGCACCGAACGGGCGAGCAAAGGGCGGGTTACAAAGTACAAGGAGGCGGAAAGGACGATCGCTCCGACGATGGCAATCAGAATCACGAAGATAAGTGGCACCTCCATTCCCCACGCCACCCCTGAGGCGATAAGGCTCAGCAACGTTCCAATTCCAACCAAGACGAGGGGAGAATACCCTTTTCTTCCAGCGAGCGCTTTGGTGGCTGCAATGACCTCCCCTAGTTGCCCCTTCTCCTCTTCGATAGATTTTGAAAGGTTGCCGAGATCGTTGATTTGCAGGATGCTCTCACGTGCTTCGCTGGAAAGCTTCACATCCGATTGACGAAACGGTTGGCCAACGGTGGTGATTAGCCACTCCGAGAGATCATCTTCGGTAAGATTCAGATTCCGCCTTTCCCGCTCCAGCTTTTTCTTGATGCTATCTCGAAGTTGGAGCGCCGCTTGCTTTCCGTTGTCGAGCTTGCTTTTGGCGTCGGCGATATCCGATTCGCGACGTTTTTTGAGCGCTTGCTTGCTTTCAACGAATGCGAGTTGCAATCGTTTCAATGCTCCCTTTTCATCCCGCACTGAAAAGAGGAGTTCTCTCTCCACCAAGGTAATCTTGTGATCGAGTTCCAGGTCCCAAGCTTCTACCGATTCATGTTTTTCGAGAGACTCTTTCTCGTTGGCTCGAAGATCGAGTTGATCGAATCGTTCGTTGAGTTCCTGTTGCTGCGTCTCAAGTTGCACCGAGTCGTTGGCCCACGAGTTCTTCAGCTTCCGGATCCGTTCTCGCAACCCGCGAGCGGATCGCAATTGGTTGGTGACGAATCTTCCATCGGAGCGAGGTTGGAGAAAAGTAGGTCGTTGCATGGCCACAATCGTCAAATCGAGTAAGAGAAGAGCCGTCGAAGCCTCGTGTCGTCGGTGGGACATTGTCGGACAGCCTAATGTCGTATTTTAAGGGAGCCGAGGGAAAAGAACATACGTCGCACTGTGGCCCGGGCGCTTGGTAGAACGGAATTTATTCCGTTAAGCTACGTCTCCATTCACCGCCCCATCGTTTCTCGAGAGCCTCTAACCACCTGCGGGGGGGCTGGCGCATCGCCTCGAATATAAGGTGTTTGGGCTGTTCGGCCGACGCGTAAGCGAGGCCTGAAAATCACAACCCGTGGCGTAAGCGAGGGACAGCGCTGGCAACCAGGCATCCAACCCAAGATCCCACAGCACGCCCTTCGTGCCTCAGGGGCGTGCCACACAGCGCTTTGAGATATTCCCGACAAGGGCAACATTCACTCGCGACGCTATCCCTCGCTAACGCCACGGGTTGTGATGGGAGGACGCTTCGCGTTCACCCCCTTAACACCGATGCGTCAGGCCAACCTGCGGGGGCCCAGGTAGCCATGAGATGGGGGCAGGCATTGCATATCGATAGGGGCGTTGAATAGAAGCGTTGCTTAACGGAATGAATTCCGTTCTACATTGGATTGGCACACTGGTTGCTGTAAAATCACCTGTCACGTTCCGTTTCATACCGACATCGACACTGGAGTAAAAAAATGGCGCAGCAAACCAAAGGGACAGAGGAAGCTAAGGGAAAGAAAAAGGGATTGGCTCCCCTCGCAACTCCCACCCATTTGACCGCCGAGGCGACGAAGAACATTTCTGGAGTGATGAATGCCATTCTGGCAGATATCTTTGCACTCTACATCAAGACCAAGAACTTTCACTGGCACATGAGCGGTCCTCATTTCCGCGACTACCACCTTCTGTTCGATGAGCAAGCAGCGGAGATCCTAGGTGCGGTCGATGCGATTGCAGAACGGGTTCGAAAGGTAGGTGGTTGCACAATTCGTTCGGTCAGCCATGTCGCCAAGCTTCAGCGGGTGCTCGACAATGATGCAGATTACGTCGATCCCGAGGACATGCTCGCTGAACTTTGCGAAGATAACAAAACGTTGGCAAGGCATTTGCGCGATGCGAAAGAGGTCTGCGACAAGTTCGAAGATGTCGCCACCTCGGCTCTCATCGACGGCTGGGTCGACGAAGCAGAACGTCGTACTTGGTTCCTGTTCGAGTCAGCGCAGAGAGGGATGACCTCGGGGCATTGAGGAAGTTTGAAGGGCGAAGTAGGCTATGCGGGGGCCGAAGTGATTAGTGCGAGCACCATCTCCTTGCTGTCTCTTCTTGTACCCCGGAGGGGTAACAGCCATTAGCCGGTGGTAAGCGCAGCGTCACCACATACGCATGAACTTAAGCA
>CAYMXM010000366.1:0-5590 GCA_964394065.1 uncultured Pirellula sp.
CCCTCGCCCCGCTTCGGGGAGAGGGGCCGGGGGAGCGGAGATATAAAGCGCGGTGCGTGCCGAGACTAAAAACACGGAAGTTATTTCTGGACTGTTCCTAAGAATGGAAGTCCCTTCTTCCTCAAGTCTCAAGCCTCACCCCTCAAGCCTATTCATACCGAATCGGGAGTTTCACTCTGAAGGTGCTGCCGAACCCGACTTGGCTGGAAACTCCGACGTCTCCGCCGAGCAATCGACATAGCTCTCGAACGATCGACAGGCCGAGCCCTGTTCCAGAATGCTCTCGTGTCAGGCCATCCAGCCCGGTCACTCGTTTTGCTTGCCGAAACTTTTCGAAGATGATTTCGTGATCTTCGATAGCGATTCCCACCCCTGTATCCGCGACGGAGATCATCAGGTCGGTTTCATCCTTGGTCTCGCAATGGACGGTGATCAGCCCCCCCTCCGGCGTGAACTTGATCGCATTGGATAAGAGGTTCGTCAGGATCTGCTGAACCTTTCCTTGATCTTGAGAAACGAGAATCGATTCCTGACTCGAATCGATTCGCAAATCGATGTTCTTGTCTTCCGCCATTTTGCGGATGAGATCGCACTGGCTTTGCAGGATCGCTAGAACATCGAACTCGGTGACGCGAACCTGCATCTTTCCCGCTTCCATTTTGGCCAAGTCCAAAATGTCGTTGATCATCTCCAGGAGATTGCGGCCACTGTTTTGAATGTTGGAAACGTATCGACGTTGCTTTTCTGTGAGGGTCTCAAATCCATGCAGCACATCGCTAAAGCCGAGGATGCTGTTGAGAGGTGTGCGCAGTTCGTGGCTCATGTTTGCCAAAAACTCACCTTTGAGTCGATTCGCTTCGAAGAGCTCTAAGTTGATGCGTGCAAGCTCATCCACTTGCGTGTTCATCTTCTCGTTGACCGATTGGAGTTCGCTCTGCGTGGTCGTCAAGTGACGAAGCATCGCGTTGAACGATTCCGAGAGATCTCGAAATTCGTCATCGGTATCGAGATGGAAGCGAAGGTTCGTGTCCCCCGCGGTAATCTCCTCGCTCACCTGTTTCATGTAGATCACCGGCCGAATCACCAATCGCTTGATGATCCAGTGGACAAAGAAGAGAGAGAGGGCCAACGTTAGTATCGCGATCGAAGTTAAAACCGAATAGCTCCAGAGACTCCAGAACCGAGTGTAGCTATAGGGCATCTTGATGCGGTAGACCCGAAACGGATTGGTGGATGGAGAGGAGGCGATCACGTTGTTGCTCGACTGCAACGCATGGCACTCGCGGCACTCCTCCTTAAACTTCACCGGATGGTAGTAGTAATAGAAGCCATCGAGGGGGGCCGTCTCTTCGAAAATGAAAGTGCTCGAGGGTAGCGAGATGGAAGTCTGAGCTGTGTCCGCGGTCGCTTCTTGGTCGAGTTCGGTGATTTGTTCTTGCTGGAGGTTGTCCCGTTCCAAGAGTCGAGCAAGGATGTTTTCCATGGAAGCGAGGTCGTCTCCCGTCGCAAATTCGGCTTCCAAGGAGACGTGTTCTAGCTGATCGTCGACCCGAAAAAGGACGCACTCGTTTTTGAGCTGAAACATATCTTCCCGCATCATCATCAGGACGCTCAAGTCGGAGCGACCGGAAATATCCGTCCCGGCAGGCCGGTCGGAACCGTACATCGAGGTGACGTGCCGCCATCCCATGTAGGAATTCGCGTAATCGCGCGCGGTGTGCCTCGCAGCTTCCCGCACCAATTGTTCGGCCACGAATTGGACCGCCATGAAGGCTAGGAGGAGGGAGACCAGAAGGGCCAAACCCAGGAAAAAAAGGCATTTCCGCTCCAGAGACCAGCTTCCAAACAACCACTTTACAAACGAGCTGACCATCGGTTTTTTGGGGGTGGTTTCTTAGGTACGGGGCGGAACGATCGACAGAACCGGATTTTACTACGCCTTCTCCAGGGAATTGAGCCCAAACGAGGCAAACTTTGCCGAATCCCCTCCTTGGGCGGCCGATACCCCAATTTACGTATCCGAAAGAATTTCACTGGCCGGCATATTTTCTTGCTGGAGGCGCATGAGACAAGTAGGATGGAATCGATATTGCCGGTGGTAGCGGTGCCATCACCCTCGCCCTGTTCGAATTTTATTACATCTTAGGAGTTCGGTTTCGATGTCCAAGCCGTTTGCATATTGGATTCGACTTTCTCTGGTTGCATCACTATGCACCCTGACTACAGTTTCGCCTGCACTTGCTGGACGACTGCTCGACCGATTGCTTCATCGCGAAGGGAACGCTAACTTCTGCGAGATCCCGGTACCTGCCTATACCGCCTCGGGCTGCGAGCCAGTTGTCGTTTGCGAACCGATTCCCTGCTGCGAATATGAACCAAGCTATTCCGTACCGAGTTCGGGGTGCTGCGACGAAGTTGTCACCGAACTCGCACCGGTCGCCGACTGCTGCGAATCGAGCGAGGTTGCCCAACCTATCGCTCCCGTTCCTGAACAGCCTTCTGCGGAGAGCCAACAAACGCATGCACCGGTGGTTCCTCCCGTAGTAGATAAACCGGTAGAAGAGCCGAAACTACCCAGCGAACCCGAGCCAGCTCCGACCCCAGCCCCTGTCGTTGAGGAGCCCGTTGCCGAACCTCCTGTTGAACCAGTCGCCGAACCAGAGCCTCCTGTCGCTGAGCCAGTCGTTGAGCCAGAGCCTCCAGTCGTTCCAGAACCAACTCCTGAACTTCCAGCCGACGAGCCCGCGCCGGTAGCTCCCGCTCCAGTCGTAGAGGAACCAGCGCCACCCGTGGCGGATCCATTCGCTGCGGATCCGTTCGCGGCTGAACCAGAGCCAGCTCCAGCGCTCCCACCGGTAGAACAGCCTGCTGTAGAGCAACCAGCCGTGGAAACACCTCTTCTGGACGAACCGGTCGAAGCACCTATTCCAGAAGCCCCAGCGCCAGCTCCAGCACCTACAGGGAACGATCCGTTCGGTGATTTGTTCGGCGATCAGCCTGCTACTCCTCCCGCGACTCCTCCTGCGGATGATTTGTTCGACGCACCCGTAGCAACACCTGAGGCCGAAGCCACGGCACCCAATCCACTCGACAATCTCGTCCCTGAACCAAACGCTCCGGCGCCGGTCGATGACGCGGTCCTCGATGATCTGCTGGGAGAGCCCGTCCAGCCTCAACCTGCGGTTCAACCCAAAGTGAACGAGGAAGCGACTCTCGATGACCTGTTCGGAAATGCCGAAGGAGAAGCTCCTAAAGAGGCTCCCAAAACAGATGAGTTCGATGATTTGTTCGGAGAGCCTGCAGCTCCGACGGAGCCTGCACCTGCACCCGCACCTGCCAACGAATCTTCGGACACACTCGACGATCTCTTCGGGGAGCCTGCAAACGACGCAGGGAATGCCCCCCAACCCGAAGCTCCTGAAACTCCTGCTCCCGCGGAAGGTTCGGAAGACGCCTCGTTAGATGATCTGTTCGGCAAGCCGATCAGCAAAGGTGCAGCAGCCCCTGCGGCAAATGAATCGCTCGATGATCTCTTCGGCCCTATCGAAAATTCTGCCCCTGAAACGAACGCCATTCAGGAGCCTGAACAACCTGCTGAAGAAACTCCCGAGCCGAGCGCACCCGCAGCTCAAGAGCCTTCGCCACCAGCCGACTCCGACGATCGAGATGAGCTGGATAAGCTGTTCGGTATCAGCTCCTTTACACCTCCCGAAGATTTCCGAGGAGCCGAGTTCAAGACCTGGAGCGATAACACCGGTACCTACACCGTCACTGCGCGTCTCTCCATGATCTACAGCGACAAGGTCAAGCTCTTGAAGGAAAACGGGAAGACGACGACCGTTCCGCTAAGCCGATTGAGCGACCGCGACTTTGCCTATGTCCACTGGGTCGCTTCGAAGCTCATGGGGAACGACGGCACGAAACTCGTCAACAAGAACTCCGAGCAAACCCAAAGCGAAAGCATCCGGTAGAAGTCGGGAGGTTGTTATTTCGCAGTAGTTGCTAAGGTGTTTGGGATGTTTGGCCGACGCGTAAGCGAGGCCCGACAATCACAACCCGTGGCGTAAGCGAGGGACAGCGCTGGCAACCAGGCATCCATCCCTGGTCTCACAGCACGCCCTTCGTGCCTCAGGGACGTGCCACCCAATGCTTGAGACACTCCCGACAAGGGCTACGTTTACTCGCGACGCCGTCCCTCGCTTACGCCACGGGTTGTGATGGGTGGACGCTTCGCGTCCACCCCTTACCTCCGATGGTCGGACAAGAAGCGAACCTGAGGGCGAAAGCCCTCTTCTTCCTCAAGCCTCACCCCTCAAGCCTCAAGTCTCAAACCTCTAAATAAACACTTCGCCGCGCCAGAGGCGTTCGAAGACTTGAGCGTATCCGCGGACTTCGTTTTCTAGGGAGAGACGCTCTTCAGCGACCGCTCGGGCGGAGCAGCCCATCTGATGAAGAAGGGGGACGTTCTCGGTAATTTTTAGGATCGCCTCGGAGAGGGCGTTGGTGTCTTCCAACGCGACGACGTATCCTGTCTTCCCATCCTCGATAATATCGCGAAACACCCCCGTTTTCGTCGCTACGACAGGGACAGCGCTGGCCATCGCTTCCAACGGGGTCATCCCGAACCCTTCGTATCTCGGAGAAGCCACCAGCAACGAGAGAGAACGGAGGATCTCAGGTACCCGTTCTCTTGCCTGCTCTCCGAGAAAGCAAACGCGATCCTTAAGCCCACGCTCTTCCAAAATTCGCTTCAAAGCATTTTCAAAAGGTGCGTCTGCGGGCATCGCCCGCCCGACGATGACCGCGGTGAAGTCTGTGCGTTCTGGCAACACGCGACACATTGCTTCCACAAAGGAATCGGTCCCTTTCTCCCTGCGAATTCGCCCGACGATTCCGATTCCATACTTTCCGGGGAGGTTCAGTTTCGACCAAGAGTCGTTCCTGTCGACCGCCGGAGAGAATCTAGCTGTATCGACTCCGTGAGGAATCACCGCCGCTAGACGAGGGACATAGGTACTCGCCTGCATAGTTGTCGCAACCACGGCATCCATCCGAGCGATGAGAGCTCGGGGAACGACCGAATGGTATCGCTGGGCTGCTGACGTAAAAACCGTTCGGATCGGCAGTCGCAAATAATCCCTTGCAAAAATAGCAAACGCCATCTCCAGATTGCGTCGCACATGCCAAATCGTGAACGGGCGGTTCTCTGGAGGTCGCCTCGCCCAGCGAAGCGCCTGCGCAAGCCCAACAGCATCCGGTTGAGAAGGGAGTGGGCGGCCGACCAAAACCGTACGAAAATATCGATGTAGTCCGCTTAAAACAGCGTCCGCTGTTGCAGATACACCGGTAAATCTAGGGTGGAAGTTCGTGACCAGAACTTCTGGAGTACGATTGGATGCAGAATGCATGGGCTCTCTTGGATAGGAACCCCGCTAGTCTAGCGATTCGATGTCACCGACCACAATACCACCTAAACGTAGAACGGAATTCATTCCGATAAGGAACTGTCCCGAAATAACTTCCGTATTTTTAAGTCTCGGTGTGCCGCGCTTTAGAAATCCGCTCCCCTCGCCCCGAAGCGGGGCGAGGG
>CAYMXM010000367.1:0-5586 GCA_964394065.1 uncultured Pirellula sp.
TCAGGCGTCGGGTGGCACGTCCCTGAGGCACGAAGGGCGTGCAGTGAGACCTTGGGTAGATGCTTGGTTGCCATCGCTGTCCCTCGCTTACGCCACGGGTTATGATTTTCGGGCCTCGCTTGCGCGTCGGCCAAACTACCCAAACACATTATGCTCGCTCCGATGCGTCAACCTTCCCTATGGCCCCATTAATTTCTGCACCGACCTGCGAACCACCAAGCCTCTCTTGGAACGGTCCTGCGCACGGCTATTGGGGATGGATCAAGAATGCGTTGGGTCTGGACCTTCCATCGTTCGAACTCGATGATGATTCTGCGAAAAAAGCGTTCGGAGAAGGAGCTCCAAAAAAAGAAAAACGAATCATCGCCCTGGACGGACGTTTTGATCCTCGTGCCTCCCGGCTACCACTCTGGTTCGAGCAATTCAATGCGCTGCGGGCCGAGGGACGGGAGCAGCTAACGAAGGGAGCGACCTCGAAGAAGCGTTCCACGAAATCAAAGACCTCTAGCTCGGCAACTCGCAAAGAGGTCCCGCTACAAACAACTACGTCAACTTCTGATCCTTGCGAAACCGATTTCAACGACCTGATCGGTGTTGTGCTAGGAGAAAACTGGACGGGACATCGACGTACGATGCCTTTGCCTGAGTTCGTCGTCCCGTTCTATTGGTATGAACTCTACGATCGAATCCTTCCTTGGTCCTGCCGCTCAAGCTCCGGTGCATCTGGTTGCTCGCCACTCTTTCTCGAAGGCAACCGTAGCGCAAGCCCTCGCGTCCTGCGATTGCTGCAAGAGGCGTGCGCTGTTTCTGCCCCCGAATCTTTCGAGAGGAGGGAAGTTTGTCTTAACCGTTGGAAGCGAAGTGCCTTGGTCGTAAGTGAAAACCAAACGACCGCTTCCCTTTGGGAGGATTGGTTGGAGAGGCAAGGAATCGTTTCCGTCATTTCCCACCCCGACTCTCTTCGTTTTCAATTTCAACCCACCTTGGTCATCATCGATTTGGATGCGCCACCTCGAGCTTGTTCTGCTAAAGTTAGAGTAACGTCGAGCGAACCGAGGAAGGAGCCTACACCTCTCCCTGAGTTCTGGTATGAAACGGTCACTCGGGTTAGGGATGCCTATCCCGATTCCTTGCTCGTCACCCTTGACTCGTTCCCCCGTTGGGACCACTGGTACGAATTAACCTCGCTAGGTGTGGATGTACTCCTCCCCAAACCGTTTAACTGCCACGGTTTGCTTTGGCTCTTCGAACGGGGGAGTTGAGGAGCTGAACTCTAAAACGGGGCGTGTGCCAAGACGCCAAACTCTGTACTCTCTGTGCCTCGGTGTTTCAAAAAAAATCATACGATGCCTGAGCCATTAACCTAATTTTGCATACGATACCAATTTCGGGGGCTTCGAACTCCGGGGCGGATTTCTCCGGTCGGTACCACATATCCTCCCTTCCAAATCGTAGCGTTGGTCGTCACGGCCCCTACAGGTCCTTCCTCGCCGATCTCCCACTGCTTCTTCTCCAGGTCATACTCCCACATCCGATGCGAGAACCCTGGATGCTCTTGCATGGGTAGCGACGATGCATATCCACCCGAATCTCCACCGAGGATCATGATCTTCCCTTCATGAAGGAAACCGGGAGAAGGAGAGGCGGCGGAGGGGGCGGGCAGGTCTGCGATTCGCACCCAGCCGGTCTCTTTGGAATAGGAATACCCGTCCCGTAGATACTTCCGACGAGGCTTCCCCTCTTCGTCTGGGGATAAGCTCACTCCTCCTAAAAGATAAAAAGAGCTCGAATCTCCAGCCGCTGCTGCAAGCATCCTTGGCTCACCCGGCCAAGTCGGCACCTCTGTCCACTTCCAATCGGTGGGAAGAGATTCCTCAGGGGTTTTCGGAACCGCAGCGGGGCGCCAAGGCAACACCCAGATCTTCGAGAACGCTTCCGTCGCATTCGGATTCGAAATCCCACCCGCAACATAGATATCGTCGCCAACTCTCGCCCCACACATATTCGCAACCTCCACCGGAAGTGGAGGGAGCTGCACAATCTCTGTTTGAAATGTCTCCTTCGCTCCTTCTTTTCGTCGTACGAGGAAGACATCCCGATAGTGCTTCTTCGCGTCGCTCCCTCCGATACAGACGAGCCCTTCAGCGGTCGTTACCGAGACTCCATAACCAATCTCTCGCGGAAGATCTTCGAGTCGCTCCCAATTCCCGGACCTCTCGACCAATGCATGAACTCGAGGATACCAAGTCTTCGTCCCTCCCATCCAAGGTGGCGCGTCCGGGAAGTTAGCCCCGCCGATCACCACCAAGCGAGAACCAACCACCCCCGCGAACGCCCCCGCAAATCCATGCGGATCGGGGAGCACAGGGAGTTCTTCCCATGGCGTACCTTTGTTCGTGGCCCGGGCGTCTCGCCCGGAGTCGCTTTGATAACTCCAGGCGAGACGCCCGGGCCACGGCGTGAATAGCTGGGCAAAGCTCAGTACAGATACGAACAAAAAGATGCACTTGAGATTTCGCATATGAAATGAATCCTACGTTGGCCGTGTTTGTTCTTCCAGCAATCGAAAGATGCTATGCCAAGGCTTCCCGCTGCTGGTGGTTAAACTGATCGCACAGGATCGAGCGTTCGTATAACCTTCTTCGCATCCCCCCTCTTCCATGTTCGGACCGACGGTGGCTCCTGCGCTTAAAACGAGACCGGGAAGTTCGAATCCCCGATCACCACCCATGCCGCAGCATTTCCCCTCGTGAGGTTGCACGACATGGTGACTACATGCGTGGGCGATTTCCTGCATCGGGGCATCGAGCCCTCCCTTATGGTTGGAGCAAACCGAGTGGATCGCGATCGGCTCCTCGGTCTTGGAAATATTGAGCCGAGGGAGCAACGTTGCTGCTAGTTCAACCGAGTCGAGGATTTGCATGCGTCCCAGACGTTCTCTTCGGACGGGATCAAGGTCGGGAAGTCCATTCCGGAGGAAGGTGGTGCAGGACCCCAAATCGAGAACGATAGGGCGTGTTCCTTGTTTCGACCACTCCCAAAGTGCATCGACCAATTCGGCTTGCTTCTCAATCGCAGACTCCAAATACCCTTTGGATGCAAACGCTTGACCGCAGCATTTGCCACTCGCATTTTTCGGAATATGAACCGCCGCTCCCGCTCGATTGCAAACGGTGAGAAGATCTTCGATCGTTCCCCCCATCATCCGGGACATGCAGGTCGGCCAATAAATCCAAACCGCTTCTTCATAGTCGGCGATCAACGAACGATCGATCGTGTCCCAGTCCTCAACCAGATGATCATGCCACTGCGGAAAGCCAGGGAAGATGGCGCCGAGCAATTGGGTGATCGAACGCATCGAACGATTGCCGACGAGCGACTTGGCCCCTCCCCCGGTCCCAATGGCAACATCCACAGCGGTCTCCGCGACTCCGAAGTTGCGTGCAATCGTTTTCGCGAGCCCTCGATCCAAAGGACCGGTCGATTCCCGACGAAGTTGTTTGATCATGTCCCCTGTGTTGATCGCGACAGGGCAATCCAACGCGCAAAGACCATCGGTCGCACAAGAGGCTTTCCCTGCGAACTCGTATTCCCGATCGAGCTGCTTCGCCAGTTCTACCTTGCCAGCAGCGAGCATCCGAGCGCGGGCTCTTCGGAGAACGATTCTTTGGCGAGGCGAAAGGGTGAAGTCTCGACTGGGGCAGCGAGGTTCACATGCACCACACTCGACGCATTTGTCGACGATCTCTTCAACGACGGGAAGGTCTTTGATGTTCTGCAAGTGAAGCTTCGAGTTCCCGGTAAGGATCACATCGGGATTGAGCAAGCGATCTGGGTCGATCACTTGTTTCAGACGGCGCATGATACCGGTCGCTTCAGGTCCCCACTCGGTTTCGACAAAGGGGGCCATGTTGCGTCCCGTCCCATGCTCTGCTTTCAACGCTCCGTCGTATCGATGGACGACTAGATCGACCATCTCGTCGATGAACCTAGCGTACTTATCGATATCCTGTTGACCACTCATCGGTTGGCTGATGACGAAGTGGAGGTTTCCATCGCGCGCATGGCCAAAGATAATGCCGGTCGTGTATTCATGCTTCTTGAAGAGTTCCTGCAGCTTTTCGATCGCAGCTCCAAGACGTGGGAGTGGGAAGGTGACGTCTTCGAGAATCGCCGCTTCCCCCTTCCCGCGGACCGCAGCGACGGCAGGGTACATCCCTTTGCGAAGTTTCCAGAGATTCGCTTGTTTCTTTTTGTCTTGCGTAAACTCGACTCCGGTGAGGGGACGCATGTGGGGGATGCATTGATCGCGGAATTGAGCCAGCTTTTCTTCGAGAGCGTCAGGTGAAGGGGCTTGGAATTCAAACAAGAGTCCCATCAACCGTTGGTACTCATCCAATCGTGTCCCGAGTCCATCCGGAACACCTTCGAGATTTCGGATCGATTCTAAAGAAGCGCGGTCCATGAACTCTACCGCATCGCATTGCAGGTCGATCAATCGTGGAATGATGTCGCATGCGGAATGAGCATCGGAGAAGAAGGCTAACGCAGTCGCCTTATAGGGATGGTCGGGTAAGGTTTTGAGAACGGCTTCCGAGATGAATGCTAAAGTTCCTTCTCCCCCGATCAAAAGATGGGCGAGGATATCGAGTGGGCGTTCGTAGTCGACAAAGGAGTTCAGGGAATAGCCGACGGTGTTCTTCTGTTGGTACTTACGACGAATCTTTCCCAACAGGTGGGGAGAACTGTGCACCTCCCTCCGGAGGGAACTTAGTTCGCTCGCGATGCGGGGCTGTTCTCGTTCGAAGCGATCCGCTTCGTGAGCGAGGGCCGTATTCCAAACTGTTCCGTCGGGGAGGATGAAGCGAATGGAGTCTACGGTGTGGTATGCGTTGTTTGCGACACCGCAGCACATTCCGCTGGAGTTATTTGAAAGAATTCCCCCCATCATGGCAGAGTTGATCGAGGATGGGTCGGGGCCGATTTTACGACCGAAATGGCGAAGCTTCGCGTTGACCAGAGCACCGATCGCTCCTCCCTGGACACGGACCCTCGCCCCACTATCGATCGGTTCGATCTCACGCCAAAATCTTCCGATATCGACGAGCCATCCCTCGGTGACCGATTGCCCGGAGAGGCTCGTTCCCCCAGCGCGAAAGGTGACTGGGATTCGCTGTCGTTTGGACTCCGCAAGAATCGCCTGAACCTCACCTTCGGTTTGAGGCTGCATAACAGCTTGGGGGACGAGGAGGTAGGGGCCTGCGTCGTTAGCAAACGCATAGCGTTGCCATAGCTCGGTCAAAACGTGCTGACAGGGAGCCTGTGCTGAACGAAAGGGAGAAGGTTTGGCTTGGTTCACAGGGGATAGTTCAAGGAGGAATGGAGAGCGGAAGTCACTCCGTCAGGCGATCGCATAAGAAAAAGTCTACTCAAAGATCGCAGAGCATGTGTAGTAGCTGGAGAGTTTGTGAGTGGCAGAAGGAGGGTGTGTGAAGCGTTTCTCTTCGGGACATTGAGCGTTTCTTGTCCGACCGGGGCTCGTCCCCGTCGGACACCGCTTTGGCGCTCTAGATCGCGCCGCGCTTT
>CAYMXM010000368.1:0-1402 GCA_964394065.1 uncultured Pirellula sp.
GGGCACTTCAAGCCCCCCGCTGGCGGCAAGAGGCTCTCAACGCCAATGGGGCCTTGGGCGGCCCTGAGTTGGGGGCGTGCAATGCGTGCAGCGGGGGCAGGAGCTGGAGGCGGCGGTTAACGGAATAAATTCCGTTCTACAACTGGCCCCTACCAACGCGGTGAGCCGGTCTCCCGATCCGGGCACTTCAAGCCCCCCGCTGGCGGCAAGAGGCTCTCAACGCCAATGGGGCCTTAGGCAGCCCTGAGCTGGAGGCATGCAAGGCGTGTATTGGGGGCGGGAGCTGGAAATGTTGTTTAACGGAATAAATTCCGTTCTACATTGCCCCCCTTACCGCATTTCGAGCATCAGCTCCCCATCCGCGATCGCTCCGAATTGGCGGAGTGCCTCAAGATACGTTCCGTACGAGAGGAACTGAACCGAGCCGTCGCAGAAGGTGACATTGACGCCCCCAGTATGGTAGGAACCGAATCCCCCCACGTTGAGCGAGCCCAAAGGATGGGGAAACTCTTCTTCCTGGCTGTTGGGAGCTTTCGCACGTTCTAGTGGGTTCAACTCAAAAGCCCCCGTGTTGCGTAGCGTATCTCGCGTTCCCGAAACCCATCCAAACCGGTCGTGCTTCGCTCGCTTCTCCGAAACGAGGATCGTGTTGCTCAAGCCATCGGTGATCTCGCTAAACTTCACCTTGCTGTTGAGGAAAAGAACTCCATCGTTGTTTTTGTCGATAGGAGCTTCCTTCGAGTTATGGCACCCGGCGTAACTAGTGACCGCGACCTTGTCAGTTCCAGCCTCAAAAACCTCTCGGTTCGGATTCGACGGACAGTGATAGGCCCCAGGTAGCCTGCGGCGTATCTCCTGATTGATCGGACTGTACGCCCCCGCTTCTTGGTCGTAGTTCTGGTGAAGTGCATTCTGCTCCATATAGGGGAGGAGGTGAATCGTCCAGCTGGTATGGTTTCCAATCGGTTCGTAACGGATCGGTCCCTCGGGATTGGTAACCCCCGAAGGCAAATGACCATAACTGAACTCGAAATTATGGAACGCGATCCCAAGCTGCGCCAAGTTGTTCATGCAGCTCATCCGACGAGCCGCCTCCCGCGCCGCTTGCACGGCTGGCAATAGAAGCCCGACGAGAATGCCGATGATCGCGATGACCACCAGCAATTCTACCAAGGTGAATCCTCGTACTTTTTGACCTGCACTTCGGTGCATCCGTGTGTAATAAACAGTTCTCATTCTTCAGTCTCCTGATCGTTGTTGGTAAGGTTGGTTGTGAGTGATTTTGCAGTGAATGATTTTTTTGTTTGCCATCGCCGTTCCGAACGGTGGGAGAACGTGTGAGGGCTCTCGGGCGAGACGCCCGGGCCACGTATTGGACTGATCTGGGTGATGAGGATCAGCG
>CAYMXM010000368.1:1412-5579 GCA_964394065.1 uncultured Pirellula sp.
CCCCTCGCCCCTCTTAGGGGAGAGGGGCTGGGGGTGAGGGGTAGAAGTGCTAGTGACAAAAACCAAGCTCCCCTCTTGATCCCAATCCTCATACTCAGCGCAGCGGTACTCGTACTCGAGATTCGAAGTTCGAGATTCGGAATTCGAGTACGAAATAGCCAATCGGGTGCCACGTCCCTGAAGCACGAAGGGCGTGCTGGGATATCTTGCATTGGATACGTGGTTGCCAGCGCTATCCCTCGCTAACGCTTCGGGTTGTGATTGTGGGGTCGGAATCTTCCATCGCCGTTCCGAACGGTGGGTGAACGTGTGAGGACCCGGGCCACGGACTGGGCCGATCTGCGTGACTAGGATCAAAATACGCCCCCCATCCTCCCCCGTCTCCAGCCGGCTTTCGCAACTTCCCTCCAGGTTCTTGTCGTCCGGAAGGCTGAACGAAATGGTCTCCCCCGAATAGTTGCCATCCGCCTCGATTTTCTTGAGCGCGTTCTGCAACGCTGCCGTCGTCAGAAACTCTCCTTGAATGGCGATCTCTTCCAAGCGAACTTGTCGGCGGGCTCGAAGCGCCGGCGGAACGAGGGGGAGCAAAAAACCAGCCACGACGGCCATGGCCGCCAAGGCAAGAACGACGACATAGCCACGCTTGGCATAGCTGCGATTGCGGACGGAAAGGTTAGTTCGAGACTTCATCTGACGCTCCTTCTTTAGCAAGAAACAACGGGACGCTTCGAATCGAAACCGTTCGTATCCCCTCCCGCTGGCTTTCCCCCACCAGTAGCCCGGGCGTCTCGTCCGTAGTCGCTTCTCCGGGCGAGACGCCCGGGGCACGATTGATCCACTTCAGCCTCAATTCAACCCCAGTCTCGTCCCCTAAAAAAACAGGAACTCGTTCAGCGCCGACTTGGAAACGATCGGTTGCAACCCGATTTTGAAGGCTTTCCAAAAACTCGCTCCGACGCACTTCGGATTGCTCGACTTCGTACTGAACGATCCGGTTGTCCCAGAGAGTTAAAGTAACTTGCTGTTCACCCGCGAACTTCACCGATTCCGTTTGCTGCACGTCCCTTCGGAATTGCTTCGCAAGACTTTGAATCGCGACATTTGCGTTGAAGCTGTTTTGAAACCTGCTCCCGAAGTTCATCGCCTGGTGAATGAGCCCTACAGCGATCATAAGAATCGGGGCGCTGATCGTGATCAGAATCAATTGCTGAACAAGCATCGATCCCTTTCTTCTACGTTTCATAGTGTTATTACCTTGTTTTAAGAAGGGACGATTTCTCATTGCCCTCGTCTAGTTGTTTCCACCGATTGGCTCCGGTTTTCAATCGCGTAGCGATGGCAGCACCTAGCCGTGGGCGTAAGCCCACGGACTCAGAACAAACGAGTTTCCCGAGCCGCGAATGCGGCGGCAGCATGTAGCTGAGTCGAGCGGTACTGCCGCCGCATTCGCGGCTCAAAAACATTTGGAATCGGCCAACCGTGGGCTCACGCCCACGGCTAGGTGCTGCCATCGCTTCGCGATTCAGAACCAAGATCATCTCATTGCGATTCAAAACCATGATCAACTCTTCGCGATTCAACGATCTGCCCCCGCTTCTACAACCCAGCCCGAGAGCTGGATAGGAATCGTTTCCGTATCCTTCGACAACCGAAGAGTCACGGTCACTCGCTTACCAATCGCATCGGTCGTTTCGTCGATTTCAAAAGCCGCTTCCGGCCAACGGCTGAGGACCGTTTCACTCGGTTGCAGCTCCTGGCTCGATGCTTCGCCAGCCATTTTGGATTCCAGATGATTCGCCACTTCGTGCAAAGCCAACATCCGGTCCGCCGCCTCCCGTCCGATCCGCTCGGTCCGAAGGATCAAAGTCGCAGCGGTCCCGATCAAGGCAGAGAGCAGCGTAGCGCTGACAAGAATGTCCAGCGTCGTCAGCCCCCGCCTCGGAGTGCGTATAGTTTTCCCGCCCCCCTCGCCACACCCCGCGGAGCGTAAAGGTTTCCCGCCCCCCTCGCCACGCCTCGGAGTGCATATAGGTTTCCCGCTCCCCTCGCCACGCCTCGGAGTGCATATAGGTTTCCCGCTCCCCTCGCCCCTCTTAGGGGAGAGGGGCTGGGGGTGAGGGATAGAAGTGCGAGGAACATTAACCTTGCTCGCCTCTCGCCCACAATCTTCGTACTCGTACTCGTACTCGAATTCCGAATCTCGAATCTTGAATCTCGAGTACGAGTACGAAAAATCCAATCGGGTGGCACGTCCCTGAGGCACGAAGGGCGTGTTGCGGTGCCTTACTCGTTGTGCGTGGTTGCCAGTGCTGTCCCTCGCTAACGCGTCGGGTTGTGATTCCCCCTCGCTTGCGCGTCGGGGTTGTAGTGCTCCGGGCGAGACGCCCGGGCCACGGACTATTCCCATAAATCTGTACATAGTGGCTTCGCTAGGAAAGTAACGTAATGAAACTGGTCAACACACTGAAGTAAGCAGCGGTTACCAACAAAACCAACAGTCCGAAAAACAGGGTGAGGGCTGGATCGAGGAAGATCCGTTTGACCTTCGTGGAAGACTCCTGCCGAATCCGCTGACGGTTGGCAATATTCCGAAGGACATACGCTTGAAAGTCCGAGGAGGGACTCGATTCAATCACCCTCCCCTCCTCCTGGGTCAGGAGCCCCGTGTCGACTAAAGCGAGCCACGGTTTTGCTCCGAGCTCAATGTCGTTGCGAGCCACCAACAATTGATGCCGCACCCCCGACGTCGGGTAGTACTTGGCTAACGCCGATAAAGACTGGACCAAAGGCTTCTCCTGCTCGACCGAGTTGGCGAGCAACCCATACGTCGAGGGATAGGCTCGATTCCCTTGGTCCGATTCATGTTTCCACGGGTAAAGGCTTCGGAAGGCTCGCGAGAATCGAGGGTTGAGAACCCACGCGATGAAAATCACCCCTGCAATCAGGAACACAGGAAAGAACTGGAACAGGGTGTTCGAGACCTCGACGTACCAGGAGTAGAAGGGAGGATCCTGCATCCCGAACTCCTTAATGATCTCGCTAAATCTTGGCGTGATCGTGAGGTTCAAGTAACAAAACGCTCCCAAGGCGATGAGGGAGAGAACGATCCAGTACGCGCGACTTTGGGGGGGACTATAACGCAACGAATCGAGCTCTTCGCGCTCGGTTTGGATCAGCTCTTCGAGAACCTCCGGCAACGTTCCCGTCTGCGTTCCATAGTGAAGGGTCAAAATGGCGCGATCATCGAAAAGACCGAATTGCTGCTCCGCCGCCGTCGGAAGAGAAATCCTCTTCTCAAGAGTCTTCGCGAAGGAACGGATTTCCTCCTTCGCTATATTGCGATGCTCCAATGCAAAAGCGTGCAACATCTCCGGCAGGGGAAGCCCGTTCCGAAGGGAGGTCGCAATGATCTGAAGCAAGGAGAGCTGCGTGAGCCGCCTATTCCCTCGCCACCAACCTCGACTTATCTTCCACGCCGCCCCTGGAAGTGAAGACCATAACCCTCCCGAGTTTTCCAGAAGACTCACGCCAAGGCGCCAAGGCGCAAAGAAGGCGCGAAGGATAATCGATTCATTTTTTGGCGCCTTGGCGCTTTGGCGTGAGTTTTGGATTCCGAATAGTCGCCAAATCCGCATAGATAGGAACTGTCCCGAAATAAATTTCTGATTTGGAGTGAGTTGGTATGGGGGCGTGGCATGGGCGTCTCGCCCATGTTGGTTTGGGTTAATAGGCATATTTAACGTTCTCCTGTTGGCTTCCACTACGAGAGGGCTATAAGGATTGAAGTGAAAGGGAGAAACAGCGTTAGCGCAAGGAAGCCGACCATGCATCCGATGATTAAAACTCCCCAAAGTCCCATGACACGATCGTTGTTCACCCCCCGGATCTGGAGACGATCCCCGACTCCCTCCGCTAGGTCCCGAAGCACCCCAGCCCGTTGAGCCCCCGGTGAAGACGTTCGCAATGCCACCAAAAGAGTCGGCGGCATTCGGCTTGATGAGGAGGGGGGAGACTGCGCGATCTTCGCTGCCGTCAACAGTTGGGCAGCATAGGTCCGATAGAACGGATGCCGGCTCGCAATCGCCGCATAAGGAGTCGCCTCCTCGACCGGCGTTTGAAGATCGGCTAACTCCGCCATCGTCGTGAGGAATCGATTCATCCCGTCTA
>CAYMXM010000369.1:0-5566 GCA_964394065.1 uncultured Pirellula sp.
CGGCCCCTCTCCCCGAAGCGGGGCGAGGGGAGCAGATTTCTAAAGCGCAGCGCGTTCTAGGACGCCAAAGCGGCGTCCGACGGGGACGAGCCCCGGTCGGACGGAAGCGTTCTACATTGGGGGGGACCCATACAAGTATGGGTTTAGCGAAGGGTCGTTGTACATTTTGAATTGGCGGTAGGTGCGGTGTTGCTTGCCTCCGGCGTAGATTTCCTGGAGGAGCTCTTTTAAGGAGTTGCTCAATTCATCTCGTTGTAGCCGGCAGATCGCTAAACGATGCTGCACCTTGTCGAGGTGTTCTTGATCTACATCGGTTCGTTGCAGTTGCTCATCCAGATGGTAGATGCGGAGGGAGATGATCGAGAGTCGATCGATCGCACTCCCAGGAGTTTCGGTTGCGAGTTTCGCTCCGTGTCCGGGGCGAATTCCTTTCTGTTCCAGATCCTGCGTGAGCCAATCATCTACCTTCTCAATCCAATCGTTTCGCTGCTGGTTGTAGCGGTCGATGTTGCGCTTGACCTGGGCGATCTCCCGGTCGGAAACATCGGGACTGCGCGCGATGTCTTCTTCGTGCCAAAGTAGATAATTGAATTGATGCTGCTGGCAAGCGATCGCGATCAGGGAGCCTTCGCCCCGGGATTCCACGAACGGATTGGCAATCGGTTGATGGTGCCATGCAGCGACTGTTTCCGACTGCATGGCGAGGATTTCGTCGATATCGATCATCTATGCGGCCCGTACTGCGCGGCAATGTTGCGCCCACAAGATCCAGTTGGAAACCTCTTCCCGGTCCGGAGCATCCGAGCCTCGAAGGACTCGAACCCCAGCCTTGGAACTTGCATACTGAGCTATCTTTTCGTACATCGTTTCCGCATGGCATGCTCCCAGCTCTTCCGCCCCGAAGATCCCCGCACCGACGATCAGTTGCGCGTCGTGCCCCCGAAGGTTGGGGACGCGGCAAACGAGAATGGCTTGGCGTTGCCAATCGAGAATGGTCTCCGCCGTGACATAGCGATTGTTCAACTTGGAGGCTAAGACTTCTGGAGCGATCGCCAGCAGGTCGGAAACGGTATGGATCGACACCTCTTCCAATTTCGCGGCCATCTTCGGACCGATGCTCGGTGCGTCGACGACTGGGCTATCGATATCGAGGTAAAATCTCCACTTCGATTGGGTGACCGTGGTGGTCGTCCCGATCGAACCGGTCCCGACCGAGCTGGTTCTCGTCGAACTGGTTCTGGTTGTGCTTGCCCCGACTGAACTTGCACTTCGATCCGATTGGCGAGGTTCGCGAGTCGTTCGGACTTCGCGGATGACCCGCGTTCGGGATTCTCGAGGCGGTTGTGATTCGGTTGGTTCATAAGCCCGAATGCGGGAACTGGACGAGGATTGTCGAGTTCTTCGCTCCCGATGGGTTCGGTTGCTTCGTCCCTCGGAACGTTCGCCTCGTTCCGAGTAGCTTGCCGTTCTTCCCATCGAAGCGACCCAACCTCGAATGCGATTGACTTCGAAAGGTTTCGCGGTTCGTTGTAGCTCGATCCCTTCGCCGCTTCGGAGGAACGCATCGACGCGATCGACCAGTTGAGCAGGTGCGAGATCTCGCAACATGCGGGAACGGGTGATTCCACAACCGACCAGCACCCTCGCATCAAAAGGACGCAGGAGTGGGATCGATGTCATCAACTCCGCCAAGCATTGGAGATAGTAGACAAGGTTGCTGTCGACACGGATCGCTGCTCCAATGGATTCAGGAGTCGAGCGAAGCAAATCCCCTACTCGATGGATTCCAGCTTGTGAGAATCGAGCTGCCAATGCGGAGTCGATCGTCGGGACTTGATCGATCGAGCTATCGAGGTGGAGGCTGAACTTGCTGTTGCGAACTCCGACCGGGGCGGGGCGCACGATGCTTCCGTTGCCGTTGGTGACCACCGGCTCGAAAGTATTCCCTGTCCACCACGAGGTGTCTTCCTCTTCGTTGGCCAAGTCGCTCAGTTGACGATTGATCGTATTGAGATTCATTTCGACAGCCGCCGCATGGCTGTTGGCAGCGATATGAGGTGCAACCGGTTCGTAGTGAACCGATCCGTTCAACGCCCCGTTTAACGATCCGATGGTCGATCCATGGGTCGGGTAAACCGATCCGTTCGTCGAATAGAGTGGCATCGTTGGTTGTGCATGAAGGGTCGGGTGAATCCCCAGATCATCGTAGCTATCCATCACATAGCGAGGACGTGCATAGCGAAGGATCTCGTGCATCCGACTGACCGCACCACCGTGGGCTGCGATGCGGCGCGCGATGAACTCGTCGGGGGTAGCCAGCAGAATCTGGCGACCGTCCCGAGCAAAACCAGCCAAGACATGGAGGACTTGCTCGAGTGCTTCGCCTCGGAAGATCTCGATGGAATTGTCGAACAAGAACGGGATGCGACCGATGCGAGGGACCGCTCGTTCCGCGATCGCTAAACGAATGGCTAGATCGACCAAGCGTCGTTGACGGGAATCATGCGAAGGAAGACGGCGATCGTAGTAAGCGTCAGGTGCACCATACTCAACAGGTTGCCCATCGAAATCGACTGGCATGTCGTGACCTCGCAGGTACGACGACTCGACCGCCCAAGGTGGTAATTGTCTTGCAGCACCCGCTGTCAGTTCTCGAAGATACTTCTCTGCGAGAGGGATCAAGGAACCTTCCGAGGTGCGTCGATAAGGGGAGCGGGTTTTCAAATGGGATTGAACCTCCGCTAAGCGGCGGTGCCATTGAGCGCGTCGATCCCAGCGTCGGAGCATCTCTTCCGCGTGGGTCAGTTGTTGACGAAGTTGCGCATCATCCCAACGTCGCGTGGAAACTTCCGGCGCGGTGACGAAGTGGTGATTCTTGAGTTGGGCTTCGACATCTCCCTTTTCTGCAACGAGTTTGTCGAGTCGAGCGCGGATGTGTTGCAGTTCGATGCTGAAGTCCGCATTCGAGTAGCGACCGTTCCGTGGAGACTTCATCGAAGGAGCATACTCGGAGGCCTCTCCTCGATGGAAGGGATCCAAGTCGGCGGGAGCGGTTTCGTATACCGTGTCGAGCTTTGCGTTCGCTTCGGCGACCAAGAGATCTTGGTGGGTTGCTTTGAGGGTCGAGAGTTCGACTTGGATTGCGGCCAAGCGTTCTCGCAGGCCGGTCACGATCGCCTGTTGCGTGCGCGCTGTCGGTTGGGAAGGGAGTTGGTTCACATGATGAACGTGTCCGATTTCGGCCAGGATTCGGTCCCGTTCGAGAGCCCACCAAGCCCGATC
The DNA here is from genome assembly GCA_964394065.1 of uncultured Pirellula sp. GTDB lineage: Bacteria > Planctomycetota > Planctomycetia > Pirellulales > Pirellulaceae > JBKCUI01. The sequence continues at coordinate 3,283 of CAYMXM010000369.1, forward strand.
ATGATCCACCGCATCCGCATTGCGAAGGCGATCGAGCAGATCTCGTTCTTCCGCTTTGAGCCGTTGGTATCCTTCGTCCAGTTCGTTTCGGGCGGGGGAGTGAACGCCGAGTCGACTCGCAGACCACCAGAGTTTCTCGGGAGAGACGCTACCGAGTGGGCTGCAAAAGAGCATGCCGAGAATATCGCCACGAAGTTCATCCCAGCGAGCGTCCCCGTCATCACCTTCCCAGAATATATTTCCAAGGCCACGGATCCGGTCGGCGTCTTGGACGTGAAGCGGTTTCTCGGAGGGGTGGAGAGGGGAATTGACAAATCCGCCGGGAAGCATCGCCGAGCCGCCGGCGAAGGACATCATCCGGACGTGCCCCGAGGCATCCACCCACTGCATCGATCCGTCGATCGACTCACCTTCTTCGGTCTCGAAGACCTCGTTGACGTAATTACCACGGAAAAGAATGCTTCTGACGAAGCGGGACATCGTCGCACAGCCACCTTGTAGTGGTGCATATATCGCGTTGAGCCCCCCTCCGAACGGTCCGACTTGCAGGTGGGCAGCGGAATTCTTACGATCGATGTCCAATCGGATTAAGTGCATTTGCAGGGCTCCTCCCTCTCAAAACTCTTACAATTGTCTCACGTTCATCCTAGAACGGAATCTGGGTCCTTGAGGAGCCTAGCAGAAACGGGCAAGCTGGGTAAAGATCAGTTGATTGTGGGAATTCGGAAAAAGTTGATAGGTTACGAGTTTTAAGGGGACTGGTATACTTTCCCAATGGAACTCGGCGGAATCGGAAGGACCAAACTCTCAGGGGGCATCCGAAACGGGGTCTGACCCTCTCCGGCGAGCCAAAAAACCGATGAATTTGCTTCGCCTCCAAAAGGGTCAGACCCCTTTTCGGATGCCTTCTTAAATAACGCGAATGGCTAGCATACCTACGACTTGCAATAGAACACCCGACGAGGGGGATATCAATGTTCCCCTCGACTCGGCCTTGGAGCCTGAAACTTCGAATCTCAGCAACAGTGGGCGAGGGCGGATTTCGGCCTGTCACGGAATTCGAGTCGCAGGGACAGGGTCGTATGTTCCTACCCACATCGTGACGAACGAGGATCTCGCGGCCCTTGGATGCGACAGCGATTGGATCGTGCAGCGGACAGGGATTCGGGAGCGTCGCAAGGCATCGCCGAAACAAGCGACGAGCGACCTAGCACTCCTCGCTGCGCGGGATTGTCTTCAAAATGCGAATGTTGCTCCTGAAGATGTAGACCTTGTGATCTGTGCCACGATGACCCCTGATCACCTGACCCCAAGCACTGCATGTCTGCTGCAAAAGGAGTTGGGATGCATCGCCCCAGCCTTCGATGTCAACGCCGCATGCGCGGGGTTTATGGTCGGGCTTGTAACAGCGGCACAGTTCGTTCACTCGGGAGCAGCGAGAAATGCCCTGGTGGTCGGAAGTGAGATCATGAGTCGAACGGTCGACACGACCGACATTAAGACCTATCCCTTGTTCGGAGATGGAGCAGGAGCTGCCCTTCTTCAACCCTGCGAGGTGACCGATTCCAATGGGTTCGTTCGTTTCACCGTAGGTTCGGAAGGGGATCGAGCGGCGCTTTGCGTACCAGGTGGTGGCTCGCGTGAGCCTTTGACCGCACACTCGATCGCAGGGGGGCGTCAATATTTACAAATGGATGGCCGAACCGTCTTCAAGTGGGCGGTGCGCGTGGTGGAGGATAGCATCAACGACGTCCTCGGAGATGCAAATATCAACCCCGATCAAGTCGACTTGGTGATCCTTCATCAGGCCAACATACGCATTCTCGACGCAGCGATCAGTCATTTCGCCATCCCACGCGAGAAGATGTTTGTCAATCTCGACCGCTACGGAAACACGTCGGCCGCAAGCGTCCCCTTGGCGCTGGATGAAGCCAATCGAGCGGGACGTCTCGAACGTGGAAACCTCGTCTTGCTATGCGGCTTCGGCTCCGGTCTCTCCTGGGGAACCTGTTTGTTGAGGTGGTAGGTTAGGCTAGGCTTAAGACTAAAGGCTTAAGGAAGAGCATGGGAACTGTCCCGAAATAACTTCCCTATTTTGGGCGTCCTAGCAGACGTTCCCCTCTTTTCGTACTCGTCGAGATTCGAGTACGAGTACCGCTGCGCTGAGTATGGAGATAGGATCGAGGCAAACTTGGTCAACGTTTCTAGCGATTCTACCCCTCACCCCCAGCCTGGCCTGATGAAAAGATATTTCCCCTGGAATTTAACTACCCGAAGCCTCTGG
>CAYMXM010000370.1:0-5553 GCA_964394065.1 uncultured Pirellula sp.
CTCATCACTCATCCGAATTGAAAATCTCTTCGCGAGGGTGAAGTTGACAAAAAAGAGCCCGCTTTTGTTCCGGGAGGGAGTAGTCGAATCCGAGGTTCTTCAAAAAAGAATCCGAGGAACTGATCGCCATCACTTCGAGAATCCCCCGTTCCCGAGCGAGCTCGACACATGCCTTCACGAGAGCCCCTCCGATCCCCTGACCGTGGTATCCTTCTGCGACCGCTAGCGATTGGATCTCTCCCAGTTTGCGGGAGTAGATCTCGACCGATGAGAAGCCGATGATTTTTTTCTCGGAATCGGACACGTTAGTCTCCGCAACAAATCCCGTCCCCATCAAAAGAAGGATCTCTCCTCGCGTCCGGCGCAGGAGTTTCTTCTGAGCAACAAACGGTTCTAGAAGCGCGAGAATCGCGTCTTGGTCATCGAATCGAGATCTGCGAATCACGTAATTTGCCGCGCTCGATTTCGGTTCTTCGGGGGTGTTGGAAGTTATGTCAGACAAAGTTTCTACTCACGAATCGTCTTGGTCTATAATGCGCCTCCATCCTACCTTTTTTCCCACCTCTCCACAACGCGACCTACCCATTCCTATCCACGACTACAAGGTGCAGCTATGGCTCGGTTCCTTACGTTTCTTTTCGATGTATTTCATCGCCACAAATTTAAGGTGTTTGCGATGTTTAGCCGATGCGCAAGCGAGGCCACGAAATCACAACCCGAAGCTTTAGCGAGGGACAGCACTGGCAACCCCACATCCAATGCAAGGTCTCACAGCACGCCCTTCGTGGCTCAGAGACCTGCCACCCCGCACCTGAAAGATTCTCAGCAAGGGCCACGTTCACTCGCGACGCAGTCCCTCGCTAACGCGTCGGGTTGTGATGGGGGGACGCTTTGCGTCCCCCCCCTTACTGCAGCCCGGGCTACGAGTCAAACGGACAGCGGACACAATTGGCCTTACGGAGTATGCTTCACGGCGCTGTTTCTAGGGCTTTTTCTGTCCCATTCCGATTGTTTGGCCGAATTCCGGGCTGGAGCCTACGCCAAGAATATCGATCCCAAGACCTTCCCGGTCTGGGTCAACGGCGGATTCAGCGGTTATCAGGTCGAACGGGTCCGCGAATCGATCTTCGCCCGATGCCTCGTCCTCGACGACGGAACGACGAAAATCGCCATCGCCATCGTTGATAATTGCCTCATCCCTCACGAAGTCACCGATCGAGCCAAGGTGCTGGTCCACGAGCAACTTGGACTCCCCGAATCCAACGTCTTGATCGCCGCGACCCATACCCACTCCTCGGTTTCGGTGATGGGAGCTCTTGGGACCCCGCCTCAAGAGGACTACACGCAGGATCTCCCGACTTGGATTGCTGAGGGAATTGCCGAAGCAGATCGGAGGCTGGAGCCTGCCCAAATGGGGACCGCTTCGGTCGTCGCCGACAAGTATATTTACTGTCGCGATTGGCTGATGAAACCAGGTACGGCCACTACGGCACTGTTCACTGGTCAAGACGTCAACCATGTCTCCATGAACCCCGGTTACGAAAACCAGAATAAGCGGGCTCCCGTCGGTTCTATCGATCGACTCATCACCGTTCTCTCCATTCAAAACCGAGCCGGCGAACCTCTCGCATTGCTCTCAAGCTTCGGTACCCACTACGCGGGAACCGCTGCGATCTCCTCCGACTATTTTGGTGTGGTCTGCCAACGCCTAGCTAAAGCATTGCGCCCCGATGCGCCGGAGAAGTTCGTCGGGCTTATGGCGAACGGAACGAGCGGAAACGCGAACTGTATCGACTTCAGCAAGCCGAGAGAGCCTTTCACGATCGTCGATGTCGGTAACTATGTAAGCGACCTGATTCTGTCGACCGTGGGCGAGATTAAGTACGACACCTCTCCGAAGATCGGCGTCGCCTTCGATAGCTTTGATGTCGCGGTTCGAATGCCGACTCCCGAGGAGGCGAAGGAAGCGAAGGAATGGATGAAGGTCAATTTGCAAGACCGAATGCCCAAAACACAAACCGAGAACTATGCGAGGGAAACGGTCTTGCTAAGCGAGATGTCTCCCACCCGTCGAATGAACGTGCAGGTTTTTTCGTTGGGGGATTTTGCGATCGCGGCGAACCCATGCGAATCCTATGGTGAAACGGGACTTAAGATTCGACAAGCAAGCCCGTTCGGGCTGACGATGAACATCGGATTGGCCAACGGTCACTGCGGGTACATTCCCCCTCCCGAGATGTTCCAACTGGGGGGCTACACCACGTGGAGAGCCAGGACTGCTTGTTTGGAGGAGTATGCCGAACCCAAAATGGTCGATGCCATCGGAAGACTCCTTCAATCGTTGAAGCCAGCGAAGGGGGAGCCCACGGCGAGTACCGACGCGGATTCCCAGAAACCTAAGGAGCCTGTCAAGTCACCGGTAAGTCCCGAAGAATCTCTTTCCTTGCTTCAAGTGGAGAAAGGTTATGAAGTCGAACTCGCGATCGCAGAGCCGTTGATCGTCGACCCGATTGCGATGCATATCGATGCCGAAGGAAAACTCTGGGTGGTGGAGATGCGGGACTATCCCAACACGAGCGAAGCGTATCAATCGCAGATCGCTGTATTGCGAGACACCGACGGAGACGGGAAGTGGAACGAGCGAACCATCTTCGCCGACCAACTTCGCTATGCTACCGGCGTGCAGCCTTGGCAGAATGGAGCCTTTGTGACCGTCGAGGGGGAGTTGCTCCTGTTGCGTGACACCGATGGGGATGGAAAGGCGGATCGCCGGGAGAGTTGGCTCCAAGGGTTCACGGCAGGGAATCCGCAATTGCGAGTGAACCATCCCACGCTGACTCCGGACGGTTGGTTGACGATGGCCGGAGGGCTTCGGTTGGGAAAGGTTTCCACAGGGAAGGAATTCCCGTTTGAGTTCCAATCGATTGACGCCACGGGTGGAGACTTGCGTGTTCATCTCCTCACCGGAAAGTTAGAAGCGATCACAGGGCCGACCCAATATGGTTTTGCGTTCGATTTGCTCGGGAACCGTTATGGGTGCTCGAATCGAATCCCTTGCTTCCACGTTGAATTGGAGCGCTCTCTCGCAGGGCTTGGTCCCCTCGCAGGTCAAACCCCTTCGATTCAAAATGTCCTACCCGCGGATACCGCCTCACGCGTCTACCCTCTCGTGGAAGCCTGGACCACATCCAATCTTCATGCTGGGCAGTTCACGGCAGCATGTGGGCTCGCTCTGGTTCAACCCCAAGATTTGAAGCATGCCAGATCGATGCAAACTTTTATTTGCGAGCCGACGGGGAGCCTTGTTCAAAGGCGCGAGTTGGTTCGAACCGAGAAGGGGTTGGTGGGGCAAGAGGTAGCTCCAGAGCAAACCAAAGAGTTTTTAGCGAGTTACGATTCCTGGTTTCGCCCCGTCGATCTTTATCTGGGACCTACCAATGCCCTCTATGTTGTCGACATGTATCGCGCCGTGATCGAACACCCGGAGTGGGTACCTGCCGAATTGAAGGAGCGTCCAGATGAAAGATACGGGGATACCCTCGGGAGAATTTATCGCATCCGCACCGAAGGGAATCGTTCGAAACCAGACTATGCACCGATGACGTTGGAGCGAGCCTTCGCGTCCCTCGCGAGCTCGGACCGCTGGCTTCAATTACAGGCTGGCAACCGCATCGTGGAATCGATGGCATCAGGAGAATTGAAAGAGAAACAAATCGAATCGCTTCGCTCCGCACTCAACTCCGCGATTGCGAACGAAGATCTTGGAACTGCGTCGACCGTCGTTCAGCTTTTATCGGCATGTCAAGGGCTTACGCACGAGGAGTGGAGCCTTCTCTTGAAGAGTCCGCATGCGGAGTTCAACACCCTCGGACTTCGCTCATTGCGAGAAGTAGGATCCATCGATAGTTATTCAAAGCTTCAAGGAGAATTGATCGGATTGTTGGATCGTCCCCACGTAGAGGTCCTGCACCATGCAATCTGGGGCTTAGTGCAAGCCAAGGACGGTGGGGGGGCAAAGGACCTGCTCCAGGGGGCGATGCCCAGATTGGTGAGCCGAATCCAATCGAATCCAACCGACAAGCAGCTTTGGCAGGGTGTTGCTGCGTTGTATGAAGACTCGTTGGTCGAGCTTCTCGGCAATTACATGAAAACGGCTTCCGCGAATCGAACTGAGCAACCTGGAGGAGAGCAGATCGAGATCGAGCGGATTCAGCTTCTCGCATCTCGTGCACGGACTGGTGCTGCTTCTGCGGGGGCTACCCACTCCGAAGGGGTGGCGAAGCTAAATGCGGAGGCCCTGAAATCGATTCAAGGACTGACTCCAGAAAAAAGTAACACCGTTGGGGCAGGTGTATTGCTCGGAATTCTTGCTGGAGGCCTCGATGCATCGGCGGCCAAAGGGATTGATGAAACCTCGCAGGATTCCCTTATAGGCCTAGCATCGCAATCGAACAACCTGGTGCACCGTCAAGTTGCGATTCGGGTATTAGGGTTGTTGTCAGGAGATCGAGAGGGAAAAGTATCGAAGGCGCTCTTCGAAGCGGGGCGGTCGGGAAACGATGCGGTCGAACGAGAAGCGATCCTCGCCTTAGCCAAGCGGAAGGAGCCTACTTTAGGAGCTTGGATTTGTGAAAACTATGGCACGGCGAGCACCGCTACGAGGAGCGTGATGTTCGCGCAGGTTCGAAGCAATCCCGTGTGGGGGAGCGAGTTCGTCGAGGCTTTAGAGAACAAAAAAATCTCCATCCGACTTCTAGATCCAATTCAGTTGCAGTATTTGGGAAAGATCGAACCAGCAGCGCTTCGAGAAAGAGCGCAAGTCCTCGTCAGTCAGTTGAGCAACAGCAATCGGGAGAAAGTTGTCCAGGAGTATCAATCGGCGATGGCTGGCTCTGAAGTTGGGAAAGACCCATCGATAGGTCGAGAGCTTTTCGCGAAGCACTGTGCGTCATGCCATCGTTTGGATAGCGTCGGAGTGGCCGTGGGGCCCGACATCTCCGACTCACGCATTCACACGTATGAGAAGTTATTGGTCTCGATCCTCGATCCGAACCGGAGCATTGACGCGAATTACTTCCGGTATCTCGCGCTCACCGAAGATGGGGAAACGGTCGAGGGTTTGCTCCGCGAGGCGAATGCAAAGACGGTAGTTCTCGAATCACAAAACGGAGTGAAGCGAGTGTTGCCGCGAGATGAACTGACCGATTTCAAAAGCTCCGGCGTTTCGATGATGCCAGACGGTTTCGAACAGCAGCTTCCTCCGAAGGATATGGCAGAGCTTCTTTGGTACATCAAAAACTGGCGCTACGTCGCCTCCGGCGTCCCCGCAACGGCGAGGCTTGAATAGTAGTGAAAGGGGGCGAGGGGCAACGCCGTTAAGTATTTTTCGCGGGAAAAATCAATGGGAGTGGCAAAGCGCAAGCCCTCCGGTGACGACTTTCATACCAGAACACCCCGGGTTGTTTCTACGCTTTCAACGGTTAGTTAAATTCAACGCAGAGGCGCAGAGTCGCGGAGATTTAAACTTCTCTTAGTCCAACTTCTCTCTGCGTC
>CAYMXM010000371.1:0-5545 GCA_964394065.1 uncultured Pirellula sp.
CGCTGACGGCGGCGTTGAATGGAAGCGTTGTTTAACGGAATGAATTCCGTTCTACTGCCAAGCCAACAAATCACCCAGCTGTTGTGGGGTTGAAAAGACTTGGATTGGTACGACCATTCCGTGCCGCGCGTAGATCGCATCGAGTCGTTTACAATCGAGAGGCTTTGCTTCGATCTGTCGGATGCAGATTCGTACCACCTGCGTTGGAAACTTCGAGGCGAGCTTCGCATAGATCTCAGGATCCCGCTCTCCGCTATCTCCCACCAAAACGAATGTCCGTTCTGGCATTCGCTTCATCAACCCCCGAATGACTCCCCCCTTGCTCTTGCGGCGAAGGAGTCGCCATCCCTTAAAGATCTCGTCCCTTAAACGAAACCATTTGAGGTGCATACTACCGAGGGGAAATCCACCTTCACATAGAAATCGCTCCAGCGGTCGATAGATCTGCCATGGGCTACTGCTCACGTAGTGGAACAGAGCTCCTTGTTCTTCCCAACTCCGGTACGCATCTGCCATCCCTTCGATCGGTTCAAAGGGTTCGGCAAACGTTCGTTGCAACATCCGTTTGCGCGCGTTCACTTCGGTTAGCTTGACCGTATCATCGATGTCCGTGACCACACTGACCCCTTGTCGGTGGGCCAGGAAGATCGGGACGGAATCGCGCTCGTTCAGAGCGACGGCTGGAGGAGGGGGCCCCACCGACGAACGCCAACGTGCTGACGGTTCTGCTTTGCCATAAGCGCGGAATGCGGCGAGTTGGCTAGCGGGAAGGTCTAGCTTGCAAGAAAAAAGTCCACTCCCTTTCGACTTCCCTTTCAGAACGTAATGCTGGCCGGCGAGTTCGATTTGAACTCGTTGACCAGGAATAGGCGAAGTTAAAAAACCCTCGACTCGTTCTCCAAAGAGAGGGCTCGACGCCATCTCCTTCGATAGATCAAGCGCACTAACCAATCCTCGGAGCATCAACCGTTTGCTAAAGGTCGCGGGTGCGGATTGAGCAATTCGGCCTTGCACCAAAATTCGCCAAACATCCCCTCCAGAAAGGGGAATCCCGATGGAGGGGTAAAGATCAACCCGTTCGTCGACCAACTCCGTATTGGGAAGTTGTGGAACGATCCTCATCAAAGGAGAGGAATTATCGCCAACGTTTAAAAGCTTTTGAACAGGAGTCCCCATCATGGACGACTTTGTCGAAGTAAAAAAATAATATAGTAGCGGTATGGTCGTGGCCCGGAGGAGTCTTCGCAACTCCGGGCGAGACGCCCGGGCCACGATTCAGCTCCTCAAGCTTATACCTTACACCTCAAAGCTCACAGCTTACCTAAACTTTCTCCACCGAAACGCTCTTTCCTTCGCGGATCGAACGATAAATCGCCTCGACCGCCAGCATATCCTTGAGCCCTTCTTCCCCGCTGACCTTCGATGGTTTGTCTTCGAGAATGCACTTGGCGAACTCATCCATTTCCCTGGCAAACTGATCGATCTCCTCAAGCTGCTGAGGAGCTCCATTCACATGAAGCTTAATCCCACGGTAGCTAAACGCTGGGTCGAGCTTCACAGATGATTTCTGACCGAACGCTTCGACTCGATTGATGCCGTTGAGTGTATAGCTCGTGCTGCAATAGGCAAAGGTCCCGGAGGGGAAGTCCATACGCCAAGTGATCGATTCGTCCACTTCTGCGAACTTCACCGGATCGGTCTTCGTTTCTTGCGCGGTGATCAAGATCGGTTCTTCTCGAGTAAGGTATCGACAGGCCTGAAGTGCATAGACGCCGATATCCATCAACGCCCCTCCTCCTGCCAAGCTGTGCTTGAGCCGCCATTGGTTGGGATCGCCGATCTTAAATGCGAAACCCGCATCGATGCGAGATATGGGGCCGAACTCGGGTGCATGAACAAGTTCCATCATCCGGACATGGTGCGGCTCGTATTGGCAGCGATATCCGATCGCCAGTTTGCGCCCCGCCGCTTGGCAAGCGGCGATCATCTCTCGGCAATCCTTGGAGGAGTTCGCCATCGGCTTTTCGCACAGTACATGTTTCCCAGCTTTGGCTGCCCGGAGAGTGAACTCGTGGTGCATGCTATTCGGAAGAACGATGTAGACGAGGTCGACCTTGTCATCCGAAGCGATCTTGTCAAAGTTCTCGTAGCTGTAGATATGGTCTTGAGAGATACCGTACTTCGCCCCTAAGTCCTTAGCCTTGGAGGGGGTCCCGGTCACGATCGCTGCAGGTTCGCAGAAATCCGCCTTCAATAGTCCGGGGGCGATTTGGTTGGTGCTCAAATTACCGAGCCCGACCAGCGCGACCCCAAGTTTCTTCTTTTGATTTGCATGAGCGGTAGAAGAGTGAAACCCACCGGTCGCTAACCCGGTGGCAACGGCTGCAGAAACGGACGTCGATAAAAAATCACGGCGGCTGGAATGGTTCGTTTTCATCTCGTTGGTTCAGCGTGCGAGTTCTCGGGAGGGATGGATGTCCACATCGGGCAAAACCCATTCTAACCGAGATCTCCCCCCAATGGTGAACGGAATTCATTCCGTTAAAAAACGCCGCCATGAGAAGGCTTTAGACTTTGGACTTTAGGCCATAGGAAGAGGGGGTTTTGCCTTTTTTCCGTGTATTCCGTGTGTTCCGTGGTCCCTCTCACCTCCTAACCTCTCCCCACAAGATTCAAGCTTATCCCATCCTTCCCCCCACCCTCCTTGCTATAATAAAAGCACCCACCATCCCCTGCCTCCCCCTTTGCTCCCAGCTCCCATGCCGGTCCGATTCCCCGCATTTCAACTCCCAATCCGCCTAGCGATTCTCGTCGCGATCTCGGCTTGTTGTCCCTTTCCTTTCAGTTTGGGGGACGAGGGAACCAATGGGAAAACCGTAGAGAACAACGCCGCGAAACTCAACTTCTTCGAAGCGAAAATTCGCCCTGTCTTGATCGAACACTGCTACGAATGCCATTCCAGTGCGACGGGTGATCCCGGCGGAAACTTTCGACTAGACACGGCCAGTGCACTTCGTTCCGGTGGGAGCATGGGAGAAGCCATCCAAGCCGACTCCCCCGAAACCAGCCTCCTCCTTCGTGCGATCACTTACGAGGATTCGGAGGTGCAAATGCCTCCGACCGGGAAGCTGCCGCAGCACGTGATCGACGACGTTCGCGTTTGGCTTGCCCAAGGTGCCTTTGATCCTCGAATAGACGATGGTGGAGAACCCTCGGCGAAGTCGAAGAGTCAACTCGCGGATGAGCATTGGGCCTTTCAACCGATTCCACGGGGAGGAGAGCCAGGAACTTCGATCGATGATTTCCTCGCGAAGGGGCTTGCGAGCAAGGGATTGATCCCTAACGAACGAGCGATGCCACGAGACCTAGTGCGCCGTCTTTACAACGATCTATTGGGGCTTGCACCGACGCGCGACGAGATGCTTCGGTACGAGTTCGAGTCGAATGAGAGTTTCGAAGCTAGCTATGAGAAGTTAGTGGACCAGCTCATTGGCTCGGAGCATTTCGGTGAGCGGATGGCGAGGCGATGGATGGACGTCGCTAGGTATGCCGACAACAAAGGATATGTCTTCCAAGAGGATCGCGAGTACCATCACGCGTGGAAGTATCGAGCGTGGTTGATCGATTCGTTCAACGAAGATCTCCCGTTCGATCAGTTTACCAATCTTCAGATTGCGGCTGATCAGCTGGAACCGGGCCCCGAGAATCGAAACCTACACGCCATGGGGTTTCTTACTCTCGGGCGACGATTCTTGAACAATGAAAACGACATCGCCGACGATCGGATCGACTTGGTGACGCGAGGCTTCTTGGGGTTGTCGGTAGCATGTGCACGATGTCACGACCACAAGTTCGATCCGATCTCAATGGCCGATTACTATTCGTTGCATTCGACGTTTGTAAGTAGCAAAGAGCCGAAGGATGAACCGGGCCCTCTTCGGATGGTCGATTCGGAGAAGATCCGGCCTGCGGTGATTTTCAAACGAGGTCAAGCTGGAGCGCGAGGAGACCAGGTGCCTCGAACCTTCATCAAATTCATCTCCTCCGTAAGTCGACCGATGGAGAAGGGGAGTGGTCGCATTGATTTGGCGGAGGCGATTTCCGACCCCAAAAATCCATTGACATCCCGAGTAATCGTCAATCGGGTGTGGGGTTGGTTGATGGGAGCGGCTCTCGTGGACACCCCGAGCGACTTTGGATTGCGAACCGAGGAGCCTCTTCAGCGCGAATTGCTCGATCATCTTGCGGGAGAGTTCTTGGAGGATGGGCAGAGCATCAAGAGGTTGGTGAAGCGAATCGTCATGTCGGAGGCATATCGTCGCTCGAGTCTAAGCGATGCGGAGCGACAGGAGATCGATCCCGAGAATCGGTATTGGTGGCGCGGGGTGAGGAAGCGTCTCGATTTCGAGAGCCTCCGTGACAACATCCTCGTTGCGACTCGGCAGTTAGATCGTCAAGTGGGTGGGAAGAGTGTCAAAATGGTAAACGCTCCCTATTCAAAGCGTCGAACCATCTACGCGTACATCGATCGTCAAAATCTAGAAGGTCTTTTTAGATCGTTCGATTTCGCATCCCCGGATGCGCACGTCCCGTATCGCTTTTCGACCACGGTACCGCAGCAAGCGTTGTTCATGATGAACAGTTCCATGATCGACCACTATGCAACCCGCTTTGCGGAGAGCCTTTATTATTCGGAGGAGGGGCAAGTGGAAGGTTGGGTGATCGAACAAATGTTCGAGTCAATCTTGAACCGGGGACCGACACCCACGGAGGAAGAACGCTTTTCAGCTTATCTCCGCAGCCAATCTGCCGGTAAAACGGGGCCGGAAGTTCCTCACATTGCCAATACTGTCAAAGTCCTCCTCTGTACCAACGAATTCTGCTTCATCGATTGAGCGCTTTAGCCCGGAGGCCAATCGACAGACACTCCACTGGGGGAAAAGTGTTCCCATGATTCGACATCAATGCGAACCGGCATGTTGGTGTACAGGTCCGTAAAGTTCTCGTAGGCAACGGTTGGTTCGAAATAAATGTAGCCCCTGGTGTAAGAGCTACCACGTTTCAAGTATTCAGAAATAGAATCAATTCGGTCCCGGGCGGTTGCCTTCCGGGTTGGTGGCTTGACCGTACCTATTGCGAAATACCTATTCCCAGGAGCATAGGCAACAAATTTGTCTCCGGGACTGATCTTTTCTAAGCGCTTCCAATTCCTGCTTATTGCCCCCTTTCGTCCCGGAGTGTCATCACCTCTTCTTGCATACTGATACCCCATTCCCCACAACTTATTGCGAATGCCATGATGGAGAAAATCCATCGTTTCAAAGTTGACCAGCCAATGGTTTCGGTTTGTCATAGAGGGCTGAGTTTTGAGAAATGAGGATCCCGCAAGAAAAGCAACGGGTTGTGATGTCTCTAGCACTTCTACCCCTCACCCCCAGCCCCTCTCCCCGAAGCGGGGCGAGGGGAGCAGAACTCTAAATCGCAGCGCGGGCTAGGGCGCCAAAGCGGTGTCCGACGGGGACGAGCCCCGGTCGGACAAGAAGCG
>CAYMXM010000372.1:0-5540 GCA_964394065.1 uncultured Pirellula sp.
TCTCCCCTAAAAGGGGCGAGGGGAGCGGATATCTTAAAGCGCGGCGCGTGCTAGGGCGCCAAAGCGGTGTCCGACGGGGACGAGCCCCGATCGGACAAGAAGGGAATTAGAGAACAAAACTTGCGCAAACTCAATTCGCCTCAATACCGACTTTTTGACAGTCTGGGTTGGGGGCAAAGCCCTCTTCTTCCGCAAGTCTCACGCCTCGCCCCCCAAGCCTATTCGTGAGATTCGTCCGATTCGTGGTTATCCCCTCGGAGCAGTCAAAAGTTCCACCCTCTCGGGCGAGACGTCCGGGCCACGTAGCAGTATGATGGGTGAGTCTCCCTCCCAAACGATTAAAAAACTATCTCTATGCTCACGACTGAATGGAATCTAGAACGGGACGGTTTCTGCATGTTGCCCCATGCAGTCAACGCCGAATCGACCGCATCCCTTTTGAAGTTACTCGATCGAGTGTTTGAAGATGAGACGGAGTCGGTACGAGCTAGGGCAAGCCGTGGGCATGTTTACGCTGCTCGGAATCTTATCGAATCGATTCCCGAAGCCTCGACTATATGGCAAACCGGTCCGATGTTGGCACTTCTCCACGATGTGCTCGGCGATGGAGTCGGCTTGGTAAGGGTTCTGTACTTCGACAAACCTCCAGAGCGGACTTGGAGTTTGCCTTGGCACAAGGACACCTCGATCGCAGTGAAAGACAATTCACTTCGATCGACGATGTTTTCTCGGCCGACCCTCAAGGCGGGTGTCCCCCATGTCATAGCGGGGGACGGTATCCTTCAGCAGATGCTGACCTTGCGGATTCACCTGGATGAAGTCACCGAGGAAAACGGTCCTCTCCGGGTAATCCCCGGTTCACACGTTTCTAGCGACAGCGTTGGGGTTGGCGAGGATAGAGCGGCCAGTATTCACGCCAACGCTGGTGACGTACTGGCGATGCGTCCCTTGATCAGCCACTCGAGCGGCTCTTCGTTGGAAGGGACCCTTCGCCATCGACGCATCTTGCATCTCGAGTTCGCCGCTTCGAAAAATTTGCCCGACGGATATCAATGGCATGACTTTGTAGAACGGAATTCATTCCGTTAAACAACGCTTCGGCGGAAGGCTTTAGACTTTCAAAGAAAACGCAGTGGCGCGGAGACGCAGGGGCGCCGAGAAGTCCGAAAACCCGCTTTCCAAGTTCTTTTTTCCGTGTCGTCCGTGGGTTACCCCTCTTCCTCAAGTCTCAAGCCTCACCCTTCCAGCCTGATACGTTCGATTCACGGTTGTTTCCCGTGTGGGATTTTCGAGAATATTGAACTATCGTCCTAAGAACTAGAGTGGGTTTCTTAAGTTGTTACAGGTACAATGGACGGAGAAGTCTCCAATTTTGAATTCGTGTTGATCTCGGATCTTCCGAACTAGGCCTTGTTGTAGATTCCGCCATCCAGAGCCAGCAAGGTTAAGTTATTGTGAATTAACGTCCCGAAACGTTCATTTGCAATACCAGGGAGTCGACCGATTTGGATACGATGCTCGTGTATCGAGGGGATCCGATCCTCAGATCGATTCGTTCATAACGGAGCTGGAGATAGATGCAGCGTCCATATCCTTTCCTAGATTTTATAGAGATGCAGTACGATGAAAAGTCATTCTTCACGTCGTGGTTTTACATTGGTCGAGTTGCTGGTTGTGATCGCCATCATCGGGATTCTGGTGGGGTTGCTCCTCCCGGCAGTTCAAGCCGCTCGAGAGGCGGCAAGGCGGATGCAATGCTCCAACAATTCCAAGCAAATCGGCCTTGCCTTGCACAACTATCACGATGCCTTCAAGATGCTGCCTGCTGGATGCGGCGGGCTGCCGAATGCAGCAGGTACGTTCAACGGACACGGCTGGACCTGGCATGCAGGGATTCTGCCATACCTCGAACAAGCCCCCCTCTACGAGTCGATCCAAGGTCTCGATGGGATGGGACACGAAAATGGAAGTCAAAGCGCCGGAAAGCCACTTATCGTTAAGGCCACCACGCTGTCTGGATTCTGGTGCCCTTCGCAACCGGATGTTCGCAGCGGTCCTCAGAAGAACGGGTACCAGCCGTCTAACTACAACGGAAACATGGGAACTCGGATCGGTAACGGTAACGACAACTGCATTTGCACCGGGATCGCCACCCTCAACGACATGCGGACCAAAGATTGGGGATGCATGAATGGTGACGGGATTTTCTATGTTGCTAGCCGAACTCGATTTGGTGACGTAAGCGACGGACTTTCGAACACGATCTTCGTCAGCGAAGTACCCGATTCGGGCGGAGCCGCTTTGGGACAGTTCGGCGCTGGCTGCGATCGACGCCTCATTTTCTCGAACGGTGCGGATGCGAATCCCCCCGAAGAGCTAACCGAGTTTCTTATCGGTGCCGAAACCAACGACCCAATCAATGGTGGTGCAGAAGAGGCTGCTGGTAGCTTTCACACCGGTGGTGCCCATTTCACTTTCGGCGATGGAAGCGTCCACTTCTTGTCAGAGAACATTGACATGACAACCTATAGAGCCCTGAGCACTCGCTTTGGTGGCGAAGTCGTCAAAGAATACTAATCAATACACATCTCAGCTTACACTTCTCAATTGAGATAAAGAGGTATATGTGAAGACAACTCAAATAAGTAGCATGGCTGCATTTCTCTTTGCGGCCTTGCTGGTTTTGCCTGGGTGTACGCCTAGCGATCAGCCAGATCTAGGACGAGTGAGTGGAACCGTCACCCTTGATGGAGACCCACTTGTCGGAGTCTCGGTAGTCTTTTTGCCTGATGAAGGCCGCCCCTCCAGCGGTGTCACAGATGCGAAGGGAATGTATGAACTGACTTACATTCGCACAACTCGCGGAGCAAAGGTCGGTAACCATCGAGTTGAGATCGGGGGAGGCGAAGGTAGTGGGGAGGAGGATTCCGATTCGGAACCAGAAAACCCGGATAGCCAACCTCAAGCGGCTCCGAAGCCAAAACAGTCCAACAAGCCTGTTATCCCCGCCAAGTACAATTCGAAAAGCGAACTAAAAGAGGAAGTCAAAGCCGGTAACAATACCATTAACTTTGCACTCACCTCTTCGTGATTCTATCGATGCGTGGTTGCCAGCGCTATCCCTCGCTTACGCCACGGGTTGTGATTTTCTGGCGTCGCTTACGCGTCGGCCAAACTACCCAAACACCTTATATTCGCGCCGATGCGTCAGGCCAGCCCCTCGCCTAAGCACTTTCAAACTTTTTTCCGTGTCTTCTGAGTATTCCGTGGTTACCCTGCTCTCCGAAGCAACGGGAGCAGATTCCTAAAACCCGGCGCTCGCTTGATCTAGTTTTTCTGTTTCACTTTCCGTCAGCGTGAGCTCGGCTCCTTTAACCAACTCTGCAAGCTGCTCGACGCTAGTGGCGCTTGCAATTGGCGCGGTAACGCTCTTTCGTTGGATGAGCCAAGCTAACGCGATAACGGCTGGAGTGGTCTTGTGTGTGGCGGAGACTTCGTCCAATGCAGCTAGGATGCGATCACCTCGTTCGTTGAGATACTTTTGGCCGATACCTGCGCCACGGGGGCTCTTACCGAGGTCTCTCTCCGATCGGTACTTCCCGGTTAGAAAACCGCTAGCCAAGGAGTAATAGTTGATGACGCCGAGCCCGTGCTCTAGGCAAAGTGGCTCAAGTGATTCCTCGAATCCTTTGCGATCGTACAGATTGTACTCCGGTTGCAGAGAGATATAGGCGGGAAGACTTTTTTCAGAACTGATTTTGAGAGCCTCGACCAATCGAGGCGCGGTGTAGTTGGAAGCGCCAATGGCCCGCACCTTACCACTCTGTATGAGTTCGTCGTAGGCCGAAAGAGTTTCTTCCAACGGTGTCTCTAGATCGTCCTGATGCGATTGATAAAGATCCACGTAGTCCGTCTGCAACCGCTTCAGAGAATCCTCCAGAGAACGGAGGATGTAAGCCTTCTTGAGCCCTTGCGAGCCGTCCCCCATCTTCATCCCCACTTTGGTCGCCAACACGACCTCGTCTCGCTTCCCCGTTGCCTTGATCCAATTGCCGATGATGGTTTCCGACTCGCCCCCCTGGTTCCCTGGGACCCAAGCGGAATACATGTTGGCCGTATCGATCAGATCGAGCCCAAAATCGACGAAGGCATCGAGCACCTGGAACGAAGTCGCCTCATCAATCGTCCAGCCGAAGACGTTCCCTCCAAAAGCAAGAGGAGCGATAGACAAGCCAGATCGGCCAAGCGGTCTTTTTCTCACGGTGGTTTCTCCGAAGGGTTGCGTGTAGGGACGAAAAGCGTGTAGGGACGAAAGTAGGGGATGAATATTGTACCCAATGTGGTGCATTGCTCCTCCCCGAAGCAGCAAGCTAATTGGGCTGGATCGAAGAAAGAAAACGCAGAGTCGCGGAGGCGCAGGGACGCAGAGAAGGCCGAAAACCCACTTCCGAACTTCAAGCTTCTTTTTTTCTGTGTCTTCTGTGTATTCCGTGGTTACCCCTGCTCCCCAAGCAGAGCTTACTTTTTCTCCACTTGTAACTTCAACCACTTCTCTGCCGATTGGGTCCAATCGGTGACGGGGACGCCGTCGACGTGTCGAATGCCGTAGCCATGTCCTCCGCGATCAAAGAGGTGAAGTTCACATGCGACATCCGCGATCTTCAACGCTTTGGCTAGGCAGATACTGCTCAGCGCTGTGACGGAATCGTCCCAAGCATGAACCAAATAGAATTTGGGGAGTTCTTTCGGGGTAGGATGCTTGCGAGGATCGAACTCCGGTTTTAATTCCTCTTTGTCGACCAAGTAAGCTGGATAGATCAGCATCGAGAAGTTCGGTTTGGCACTGAACTCATCGATGCTATCGATCTTCGCATAATG
This sequence comes from uncultured Pirellula sp., assembly GCA_964394065.1. GTDB lineage: Bacteria > Planctomycetota > Planctomycetia > Pirellulales > Pirellulaceae > JBKCUI01. Next base: position 4,879 of record CAYMXM010000372.1, read on the forward strand.
GTCGTCTTGGAATTGGAGGGAGAGCCGCGCTGCTACCTCCCCTCCCGCAGAGAAACCGAGGACTCCGATCCGATCGGGATCGATTCCCCACTTTTTCGCATTGGCTCGGACCACCCGAATTCCTCGCTGGGCGTCTTGCAACGCGGGCAAACATTTGAAGGTCTTATCGGTTGAAGGGACACGGTATTTGAGAATCACCGCGTTGACCCCTTGTCGGTTGAACCAATTGGCTAGCTCGGTACCTTCGAGATCGTAGGCGAGAAGCCGATGCCCCCCGCCAGGGCAGATGATGACCGCTGGATTGTTGGAGTTCGAGTTCGCTCGATAGTAGACCAGTTCCGGGGCCGATATGTCGGTCGTTAGGTAGATGGGCTTGCCGGCGATCTCCTTCTTTCCCCCTTCGGTAAATTCTCGTTCCGTCGTCTCCGCCTCCACACCCGGTGCGGCGACTGGCCAAACCCGAACGATTTCAGGAGTGTCGGCTACCACCCCTTTCGGGGCCCCTAAGAGGAATGCACCGGCAATTAAACCTGCAACCATTTTCAAGGACTTCATTGATTAATCTCGTTTCTTAAGGCGATCGGCAGATAAGTTTTTACCATTTCCATACGTGGCCCGGGCGTCTCGCCCGGAACAGTCTTTGCGACTCCGGGCGAGACGCC
>CAYMXM010000373.1:0-1812 GCA_964394065.1 uncultured Pirellula sp.
TAAAGCGCGGAGCGTTCTAGGACGCCAAAGCGGTGTCCGACGGGGACGAGCCCCGGTCGGACAAGAAGCGAATCAGAGAACAAAACTTGCGCAAACCTAATTCCCCACAACACCAACTTTTTGACAGCCCAGGCTCGCGCCCTTCCGCTACCATGAGCCGCCACTACGCGGCGAACACCTTATACCTTACCGCTTACTCCTTACACCTTCCCACCCCCTTGTCCACTCATCACATTTCTCTCGCACAGCCGATCGCGTGGCGATTGGAATCGGATCCTTCGCAGGTCGTTCTCTCTCGGCGATTTAACGGGTCCCCTGGCTTGTTGAACTCCGATGTGGTTCATTTGGTGTTCCAACGTCAAGGGGACGAATCGGTCTCAATTTCTCTGAACGATCGACAGCTACTAGAGAACTCGACGCAAGGCGAAGTTAGAATAGAGGTCGCTTCACTCCTAAGACCTCAGAACCTTATCGTGATCCATTGGCACGCTCCCCCACCAAGTTCTGAACCCTCCCACTTCCCTACTTTTAACCTTGAACTGGAAATCGACTGATGAAGTTACACCCTATCCTTTCGTGGCCCGGGCGTCTCGCCCGAAGTTGCAACGCCTACTCCGGGCGAGACGCCCGGGCCACGGGGGGCGCTTTTTATCTAGCACTCTCCTTAAGCATCGCCTGCCTTGTCTTATCCTCCTCTGGAATCTCGCAAGAGAAGATCGATGTCGACGGACTTTTGTCGGCAAGGCTCCCGGAGGAGAAGCTCAAGCAAGGATGGATTCGGCTCTTTGACGGTCTCACGATGACGGGTTGGGAAGATGCGGGGAAAGCGAACTGGCGCGTTGAGAACGGGGCCTTGACGGCGGACCAAGGAGAGAACGGACTGTTGTGTTCGGTGGTCCCTTTTGCGGACTATGAACTGACCCTGGAGTTCCTCGCAGAGGAAAACACGAATAGCGGAATCTTTTTGCGAACACCCCTTAGCCCCGCGGATCCGGGGAAGGATTGTTTGGAGCTGAACATCGCTCCGACCTCCAATCCTTTCCCAACCGGTTCCTATGTCTATCGTCAGAAGGTGTCCGAAAAACTTGCTCACCCCAAGAGTGGCCAGTGGCATCGGGTTCGAGTTCTCCTCGAAGGAGATCGATCGACAGTTTGGATCGATGAGCAAGAAGCGCTTCAGTATCAAGATCCAACCAAGCTGAAGACAGGGCGGATCGGGCTTCAGTTTCGGGAAGGCAAGGTTGCTTTCCGCAATATCTTGCTCCGTCCGATTGGAAAGAGCTTGCTACCAGGTAACCGAGATGCTTTTCTCACAGGAGTCAATGTTGAGACGACCTGGAACGACGACGGGACACTCACCATCGTCGGAGGTCGAGGGCATGTCGAAACGAAGGAGGCATTGGGGGATGGATTCATTCAATTTGCAGCGACGACTCTGGTGGAGAATGTCAATTCGGGACTCTTCTTCCGTTGCATTCCAGGTGAGGATATGAACGGCTACGAATGCCAACTTCATCACGGGTTCAAAGAGAATCGAACCGAGCCAGTCGATTCGGGGACCGGCGCGATCTTTCGTCGGCAGAATGCGAGAGCTGTTTTGACCGATGAAGGAAAGACCGCTTACGTGACGATCGTAGCGGACGGGGCAAGGTTTGCGACTTGGGTGCAAGGAGTCCAGGTTGTCGATTGGACCGACACCCGCAAGGAAGATCCCAACCCACGACGAGGACTTCGTTTAGCTCCGGGAAGCCTTATGCTCCAAGGCCACGATCCAGGGAGCCAAGTTCGATTTGAAGCGCTTCGCATCGGAAA
>CAYMXM010000373.1:1912-5515 GCA_964394065.1 uncultured Pirellula sp.
AGCCCACAGCATCGTTAACCTTCTTTTCGAATGGAGCATGAGATGAAAACGACTACTTTTCTTCGTGGGTTTCGAGGGCTATGCGGCTTGGCGATCGCGATGGCACTTTCCTCGAATTTGGTCGCTGGCAACGTCAAAGCGACCTTAAGCGGTGGTACGCTCTTTGTGTATGGGGATCGAAACGATAACAGCATTGGGATCGCTTCGACCAATCCTGGTGAGATCGTCGTCTCCGGATTCGTCACCGGCAGCGGTGAACCGACGACGGTAAACGGAGCAAGTGAACCAGCGGTCCTGACTGGCTGGACGAATGGAATATACGTCTATCTGTACGAAGGCAATGACTCCGTCTCTCTCATGTCAGGAGACGTTCTAGGACACGTTCACGTCGATTTAGGCCCGGGGAATGATGATGCAACTCTCGGGAATTCCGCTCCTGTGGATATGGTAGAAGAAACCGTCGATGGGGTGCTGCAATCCATTCCAGGGGATGGCTTGAACGTGCTCGCAGCTGCAGAGCCAGGTCTAACGGAGTCCAGTCTATCCGTGAAGCAAACTTTGGTCGTCCTCGGAGGAGCTGGTGAAGATGTCGTTCAGCTAGGGGACATGAAGGTCGAAGGTCACGTCACATTGGATCTTGGCGCGGGGAACGACTATGTGCTGATCGGATCTCCGGGGCTCGTACCGATGGAAGAAGGAGCTCCTTCTGACGTGACGTTTGGTAACAACGCCGTCATCGTGCCAGGGGGAGGAGACGATGTCGTGCAAGCCACTAGCCTTTCCGTAGCTCGAGACCTCACGATCGACGACCCTGTAGGTGCAGCGCTTGTTTTGTTGGATCAAGTCGATGTTGGTAACAACTTCCTCCTCTTCACCTCCCCTGCCGACGATGAAGTCGAGATGTTGAATGTTACGGTTGGTCAGTTGTTTAAACTGATCGCCAAAGAGGGAGTCGACTTCATCACCGTCGATGGGCTGATGGCCGATCGGGTCGAGTTCTACCTTGGGAACGGAGCGGACGATTTCTACGCTGGGAGCGTTTTTGCGAATCGCGTTTGGAGTTACCTAGAAGGAGGAGATGACCTCTTTGAGATCGTCGATAGCCAGATAGGAACGCACACGATTTACGGAGGGGCTGGGAATGATTGGATGCGTATGACAGGATGCAGCGGTTCGACAGCCTACATCTACGGTGAAGGAGGAACCGATACCCTCGAAGAATCCGGGAACTCGATCGGTACGATAAACGTTTATACCGTAGAGAACCGACCGTAGTGGGAGCGGTAAGGTATAAGGTGTAAGCGGTAAGATATAAGATGGCTCGGGCGTCTCGCCCGAGTCGCTGTAGCCGTAGGGTGTGTGAAGTGGCCGCCGCTTCCTAAGGTCCAACCCATTCGTTGGCAGGCGAGACCGGCGCAAGTTCTGATTCCGGTTTCGCCGTTCGTCGGCGTCGTCGAGGTTTGACGGTCGCCCATTCCTTGGTCATGAGTTCAAAGACTTCGGGGGACTCGTAGCGAACGATATTCTTTCCTTCAGGAATGGGGCCGATGAGCCCTCGGAAGACAGGCATTCCTCGCAGATCCAAGTCGGTGCTGCTATCTTCGATTCCGATCTGCGTATGAGTGCGAAAAATGTTTTCCGCCGAATGGAAGTCTCGGATCTTAATCGATCCATCTTCCGCACGTGTTACGATTCGAAAAACGTCTTTTTTATTCATAGGATCCTCCTGTCGCGTAGTTTGAGTAGGATCCTTCCAAAGTTCCGAAGTTTCTCCGATGATCTCCTTCATTAGAGATACAAACAGAGTGCAAGGCCAGTTAAATCCATTTAACTTTCTCGCAGGCCGGAACATACCCCTCCGGGCGTGTTGTTGTTTGGCTAAGTATCGTCTGAGGGAGCCAACAAAGTTTGCAATTGCTCAATGCTGCTATACGACCAGCAGGAAAGTCACCACGATCGTTCAGTGCAGAATCGGGATAACCGGCACGATTTACCCCCTACGAGCTACGACCCGTGAGTTGGGAGCAGGCTCACCGCTTGGAAGAGCAGGAACGGGGAATCGCCTATGGGATCATGGAAGCAGCGCAGCAACGACTCGATGCATCGACGGCTCAATTTTTCGCCGACCGTATCCCTCTCGACCGAGTCCGCGAAGCCCAAGAAGCTCGGCAAAACGCCGCCGAGCAATTCGAAATCGCCAAAGTCGAGTACGCCCGCTCCCGCCGCCAGTTCCAATTCGAAAGTGGAAACTATCGCCGTGAATTGCAAATTCACGTGCCGTAGCAAATTACTTTCTCCCTCTGCGAATCTCTGCGCCCTCGGCGGTTAGAAAATGAACCGCCGAGGGCGCAGAGATTCGCAGAGGGATGCTTATACTTGGTTCTATCCGTGTGATCCGTGGTTAAAAATACATCGCGGGAATTTAAGACGTCACCCTACGACTATGCTCACTACAAAACCTTTATTTCTAGCGACCTCAATTCTATGGCTCGCTCCACTCTGTATCGCACAGGAAGCGCAAAAGCCTTTTCGCATTGAAGTCATCGATAATGAAACCCAGCGACCGATTCCTTTGATCGAACTGAAAACGACTTCGGGGATGACTTGGGTGACCGACAATCAGGGTGTCGTTGCCATCGACTCCCCCGAACACTTCGATCGGGAGGTTTGGTTCGGGGTATCAGGGCATGGATACGAACTCGCACCTGACGGGTTCGGCTATCATGGCAAACGACTTCAACCAACCCGAGGAGGATCGGTCACGATTCCTATCCAACGAACGATGATCGCCGAACGGGTGGGGCGGATCTCCGGGAGTGGATTGGTCGCGGAGAGCCAGAAGCTAGGTGAGCACCTAGATTGGAAAGAGAGTGGCGTCGTTGGCTGCGACACGGTCCACGTGACTCCCTGGAAGAACAAACTTTTTTGGCTTTGGGGAGATACGGCGGTATTCCATTATCCACTGGGGATCTTCCGAGTCCTTGGTGCGACCTCCGATACGAAACCTTACTCCCTCGATAAACCACCGGTCCTTCCGAAGTTCGATTACTTCCACAACTCCGAAGGCCGACTCCGCGCGATCGCCGATATCGAATCGAAAGGCCCCGTCTGGCTCGGCGGGCTGATCAGCCTCAAAGACAAAAAGGGAGATGACCATCTCGTCGCTTGCTACGTCAAAGTAGCAAACTATTTGGAAGCCCAAGAGTACGGCCTGTGTGAATGGAACGAACAAGACGAAGTCTTCCGCGTCGTCAAAGTCCTTTGGCGCAAGGGAATCGACACCCCCGAAGATCCAGCCAAAGTCATCACTCCCGACGGGCATTCGGTTCGATATCAAGCTCCTGATGGTTCCCGCCACGTTCTTTTTGTCAATCCGACTCCACAGGTTCAGATCCCCGACAGCTACGAAGCTTGGCTCGATCCGGAACAATGGACCATCCATACGCCAGTCGATCAATTGGTCGATGCGAATGGCGATTCGATCCGGCTTCATCGAGGGGATATGGCTTGGAGTGAATACAAAAAGAAATGGGTGATCGTATTCTCCCAGATCGGCGGGAAGGAATCCCATCTCGGGGAGATCTGGTACGCCGAGTCAACCTC
>CAYMXM010000374.1:0-5499 GCA_964394065.1 uncultured Pirellula sp.
GGGCGAGGGGAGCAGAACTCTAAAGCGCAGCGCGTGCTAGGGCGCCAAAGCGGTGACCGACGGGGACGAGCCCCGGTCGGACAAGAAGCGAATCAGAGAACAATACTTAAGCAAACCTAAATCCCCACAACACCAACCTTTTGACAGCCCAGCATTAGGCTAAATGAATCCCGTTCTACAATCGTCACAACCCTTCTATTCGCGAAAGACGTAGGGAACAGGAGTTCTTTCGTAGGAGGATTCCTGGCTCCCACTCAGATTGGGAGGTATATCCCGGGAGCAAATGGTGGAGACCTGACTTCACGTCGTAACTTCACGTCGTAACTTCACGTCGAACGCTCGGCCTGTTGAGATTTCTTATGATCGTCATTGTTGGTTGTATCGTCGTTTTCGGTTGCGTACTCGGTGGCTTTATGATGGCCGGCGGGCACGTGGATGCATTGATTCACCCATCGGAAATCGTCACGATCGGAGGGGCTTCGATGGGGGCATTGATCATGATGTCTTCCCCTGCGGTTCTGAAACAATTGGTTGCCGGGATTATCCAAGCGTTGAAAGGCTCTCCCTATAGTAAGAAGGCCTACGAAGAAACTTTCTCGCTCCTCTACGAACTCTTTCGGATTGCGAGGAAGGACGGACTCCTCGCGTTGGAAGGGCACATCGCGGATCCGCACCAAAGCGCCGTATTCGGCAAGTATCCCAAAATTGCAAACGATCATCATGCGACCGATTTCATCAAAGGTGCCTTCGGGCCTGTCATCGACGGATCGGTTCGCCCTGAAGATGTAGGAAGCTTGCTCGATATCGAAATCAAAGCGATGGAGGAGAACCATCACGTTCCGGTGGGGATCCTTTCGAAGACCGCAGACGGACTACCCGGGTTCGGAATCGTCGCGGCGGTTCTCGGGATCGTGATCACGATGGAGCACATCGATGGTCCTCCTTCGGAGATCGGTCACAAAGTGGGTGCGGCTCTCGTTGGAACCTTCCTCGGTATTCTCGCCTCTTATGGGTTCTTCGCGCCACTCGCGGGGAAGATGGAACTCATCGGGCACGAAGAGGGAACCTACTTCAAAACCGTAGCGAGCATCGTGCAAGGATTCTTCAACGGTATGCAACCCAAGATGGCTATCGAGACAGGACGCCGCGGTTTAGGTGCTGATCTGAGACCCACTCCAGAAGAGATGGAAGTTCTCTTCAAGTCGGTTGATTCCAAAGGAGCTTAACGATGGCAGCAGGAGGTGGTGCGTGGAAAGTTGCCTACGCTGACTTCGTCACGGCGATGATGGCCTTCTTCATGGTGATGTGGCTTACCGCCCAAAAGCCTGAGGTGCGCGAAGCGGTTGCGGAGCATTTTCGCAACCCAAGCGGAAAACGAATCACGGGAAACGATACCAAATCGATTATTGATAACTCGAACCGTGGGACGACCAGTCGAAGAGTCGTGAAGTCCCAAGGGGATAAGCGATCGACCGAAGAAGCAACGCATCGCCAGATGACCGATGAGGGGAGCGTCGGGAACATCGGTAAGATCGTTCAGTTCGAATTGAATTCCATGGACCTCTCTTCTGCGGGAGCGGAGGAGCTAAAGCAACTCCTGCCCGAACTCCAAGGGAACCAGCAACGGATCGAGGTCCGAGGTCATGCGGCCAACAACGGAAGCGCTGCCGAGCAATCCTCCCTGGATGCTTGGACGATCTCCTTCCGAAGGGCGATGGTGGTCACTCAGTACTTGATCGATCATGGAATCGATCCGAGACGGATTCGACCGAGCGCTGCAGGGCACTCGGAGCCTCGATTGCGTCAGGAGCGAGCGGCTCCTGATCTCGACTCGCGCGTCGAAGTGTTTGTCCTGACCGAGGTCTATGAAGACCCCGGTTCCAAAACCAAGCGTCACCAACGAAACGAGGCCCTCGACGCCGAAGCAGAGCGATTGACGAAGTTGGAAGAGGAAGCCGCCGCTCACTCAGCCCCCCAATCCCACGGGCATTGAGCTGCGGACGCGAAGCGTCCACCCCATCACAACCCGTGGCGTAAGCGAGGGACAGCGTCGCGAGTGCTCGTAGCTCTCGTCAGGAATTCAACGCCGGGTGGCACGCTCAGAGCGCAGCGATGGGCGTGATGTTTTGAGGCTATTCTCCATGTTCCGAGAAGTCCTCCACGCCCACCCTTGCACTGGTCCTTTGCAACCGATGCGTCAGGTTCGCCCCTATTTCTCCGCGCCGGTATCCAAAACAGCCATGAAAGCTTTTTGAGGAATATCGACCGAGCCGATCGACTTCATTCGCTTCTTGCCTTCGCGCTGCTTCGCCCAGAGTTTCTTCTTTCGAGAAATGTCCCCGCCGTAGCATTTTGCGGTAACGTTCTTGCGCATCGCAGGGACGGTTTCGCGAGCGATCACGCGAGCGCCGATAGCCGCTTGGACCGCGACTTCGAACATGTGGCGATCGATCTCCTCTTTCAGTTTCTTCACCACCGCCCGCCCGCGTCGATCGGAGTCTCGTCGATCGCAGATGATGCTCAGCGCATCGACCCGCTTTCCATTGACGAGAATATCCATCCGCACCAAATCGGCTTGCTCGTAGCCGATGATTTCATAATCCATCGTCCCGTAACCGCGCGTGGCACTCTTCAACTTGTCGTGAAGATCGTAGATCACCTCCGCGAGTGGAAGATCATAGGTGATCAAAGAACGGGTCGCCGAAAGATACTCGTTGCCTCGCAAGATCCCCCGTCGGTCCTGACAGAGCTTCATCGTGATCCCGATGTACTCTTGCGGTAGGACGAAGTTCACGCGGACGATCGGTTGACGAAATTCCTCGATGTCTCCAGAGTCGGGAACCTCCTGCGGTCGGTGAATCTCCAGTTTCTCACCATTGCGGGTGACGATCTCGTACGTCACGTTGGGGGCTGTCTGAACCAAATCCAAGTTGCACTCGTTTTCGAGCCGTTGCTGGATGATTTCCATATGGAGGAGACCGAGGAATCCGCAGCGGAAACCGAATCCAAGCGCTTCGCTCGTCTCGGGTGAAAACTCGAAGGAGGGATCGTTGATCGCGAGCTTTTCCAACGCGTCGCGCAGCTCGGTGAACTCTTGCCCATCGCTTGGATACAAACCGCAGTAAACCATTCGCTTCGGTGGCTGGTACCCTTCGAGGAGTGTCGCGTCGGTGTCGCTCGCCAATGCGACGGTATCCCCGATCCGAACATCCTTGAGAGATTTGATGTTGCAGATCAAATAGCCGACCTCGCCCGCTTGGAGTCGATCGCAAGCGCGCCGCTGAGGAACGAACTGCCCGAGCTCAAGGACTTCGTAATTGGCTCCCACTCCCAAGTATCGGACCTTGTCCCCTTTCCTGATCTCCCCTTCCATGATCCGGATGTAGGTGATCGCGCCTCGATAGTCATCGTAGTGCGAGTCGAAAACCATCGCTTTGAACGGCTTGTTGCTGTCCCCCTCGGGTGCAGGGATTCGTTCGACAATTGCCTCTAGGAGTTCATCGATACCGATCCCCGCTTTGCCGGAGCATTTGACGATTTCGGTCGGGTCGATTCCGAGGACTTGTTCCATCTCTTCGGCGACTTCATCGACGCGTGCATGGACGAGGTCGACTTTGTTGATGACGGGGATGATTTTTAGGTTATGGTCCATCGCCGAATAAGCGTTGGCCACGGTTTGGGCTTCGACTCCTTGGAAGGAATCGACGAGGAGCAACGCTCCTTCGCAGCAGGTGAGGGAACGAGAGACTTCGTACTGAAAGTCGACGTGCCCTGGGGTGTCGATCAAGTTCAGTTCGTAGAGTTCCCCTTTGAATTCATACTGGAGGGAAACAGCCTTGGCCTTGATCGTGATTCCCCGCTGTCGCTCTAGGTCCATCGCATCGAGAAGCTGCTCTTTCATCTTTCGAGACTCGACGGTCCCGGTCCGCTCGAGCAGCCGATCTGCCAACGTACTTTTGCCGTGATCGATGTGGGCGATGATGCAGAAATTGCGGATGTTCGCTTGAGGGATGATGCCTGGTTTCCCTCCCGTTTTCGCTGAACTCATGAATGAGACCTAATGGATGGTTGCGCTGGTTGTTGGCTGGTTCGAAGGAAGGTTACTTATACGTGGAGCGAGCGAGCCCTGCGGCTCCGATGTAACCTGCATCGGCCCCTAGCGATGCGAAGTCGATGCTTGTGGCAGAGGTGACATATTCAAAACTACGTTCGCGAAAAGTGGATTGGATTCGCCCAAGGAATCGGCGTCCGATGTCGCACTGGTTTCCACCGAAATCCATCGCTCCCCCGAGGACGACCATCCCCGGATCGAGGGTGTGGACCAGGATGGTGACAGCGATTCCTAAATAGTACGCCGCTTCGTCAATAATTTCGAGACAAAAGGGATCTCCCTTTTTCGCTTCTTCGTAGACGATTTTGCTTGTAATCGGCTTATCGATCGCGCTCAGGATAGTTTTAATACCTTGCTGGACACCTTCCTTGGCCCGAGCGGCGACCGCGCTAGCGCTGGAATAGGCCTCGAGTTGGCCTTTCCCACCGCCCCAAACGCAGAGTCGCCCGTTGGGGCTCGAGTCGACGATCATATGGCCACATTCGCCCCCGAAACTGTTCTGACCGACCACCAAGTGTTCGTCGATGATGATCCCCCCCCCAACCCCGGTTCCGAGGGTGAGCATGACCATCGATGCGTGGTTAGCACCGGCCCCGATCCAAAACTCCCCAAACGCGGCCGCATTGGCATCGTTGGCGAAGACGACCGGGAGATTCATCTCCTTTTCAAGGCATTCCACGATCGGGAAATAGTGCCAATGAGGGAGATTCGGGGGCTCGATCAACATCCCTTTGGGGATATCCATGCTCCCTGGTGAACCGAGACCAACCGACTTGACCGATGCATAATCCAGGCCGACCTGCTGGGCGAGTTCCCGGCAAGCCACAGCGACCCGTTTCATCGCGTCGGCGGGACCTTTGGCTTCATCGGTTTCAATGGAGCGGAACGCAACCGTCCGTCCCTGGTCATCGAGCAACCCGATCTTGATCCCCGTCCCCCCCACGTCGATCCCAAAAACAAACGGGGGAATTGCCTCGGAAAGATTGAAGATCGGTTGTGAAGTCATGTAGGTCGACGAAGCCCCGGAAATACGGATAAATGTGTACCAGGGAAAGTATAGGTGACCCAAGGAATTCACCATAGGGGATTTTCGAGGGCGAACCTCGCGGTGGGTGGAACCACGAATCGAACGAATCTTACGAATGAGGGGGAGGAGTGAGGCTTGGGGGGGAGGTGGGCTTCGTAAGTCAAGAGGAGTTGTCGAGTTCAAAAACGGTTGCGTTTGGTAGCCCCGTTAGGCAACGCTGTGAAGCATCTTGCGATGGGAAATTGAACGGTTCTTGTCCGACCGTGGCTTGTCCCCGTCGGACACCGCTTTGGCGTCCTAGCACGCGCCGCGCTTTAGATCTCTGCTCCCCTCGCCCCTTTTAGGGGAGAGGGGCTGGGGG
>CAYMXM010000375.1:0-5498 GCA_964394065.1 uncultured Pirellula sp.
CCCCATCACAACCCGTGGCGTAAGCGAGGGACAGCGTCGCGAGTGCACGTTGCCCTTGCCGGGAATATTTCAGGCGTCGGATGGCACGTCCCTGAGGCACGAAGAGCGTGCTGGGAAACCTTGGATGGATATCTGGTTCCAAGCGCTGTCCCTCGCTTACGCCACGGGTTGTGATTTTCGAGCCTCGCTTACGCGTCGGCCACCACGTAAGTACTTCACAACGATGTGTTACCTCCCCAGCGTCTTATGAGGTTATGCGGGATCTCTAGGTGATCGAGGATTCTAGCGACGACGAAATCGATGAGGTCTAACACGTTGGTGACTCCGTGATACCAGCCGGGCATCGCGGGGAGGACAATCGCTCCGGCTTGAGCAGCTCGCAACATGTTCTCCAGTTGGAATACCGATAACGGGGTCTCGCGATTCACAAGGATTAGTTTTCGCTTCTCTTTTAAATGCACGTCCGCTGCTCGGACAATAAGGTTGTTCCCCGACGCCTGGACGATTCCTGAAAGGGTGGATCCTGAGCAGGGAACGACGACCATTCCACGGGTTCGAAAGGAACCGCTCGCCATCGGTGCAAGGTAGCTTCCGTGGTCGAATACATAGACCAACGACGAGGCGTCTTCCATCTCGCGAGCATCGAAGGGAACCCAACCTTCGCAATTCGGATAACGGTACTGCAACAACTGCCGGACAAAGTGAGGAGATGCTGGTTGTTCTTTGGCGAGTTTGAGTTCCTGGGCAAGAACCTCCAGAGCCGATGGGCTTGTCACGAGATGGATCGGAACGCGAGCTCGAACCAGGGCCTGAAGGAGTCGCACGCCGTAGACGGCCCCGCTAGCCCCGGTCATGGCTAGAACAAGCGGGAACTCGGAGTCCGAGGAGCCATTCATCCCTTACGACCTACGTAAAGAGTCACGACTCCGAGCGTCATCGGTGTCATCGAGATATCCTGCAATCCAGCCTCGCGCATCACGTTTGCGAGGGCTTCCCCACAAGGGAATTGCTGAACGCTTTGCGGAAGGTACTCGTAGGCATCGCGGTTGTTCGACGCCATCCACTGCCCGACACGAGGTAAGATGCAAAGGAAGTAACTGTTGTAAAGTTGCTTCAATCCGAAGAGCGTCGGCTTGGAAAATTCGAGAACTGCAACTTTCCCTCCCGGGCGGGTTACCCGAATCATCTCTTGAAGCCCCCGCATCGTATCCGCGACGTTCCGAAGTCCAAACGCAACGGTCACGCATTGAAACTCGTTCTCTGAAAAGGGGAGGGACTGCGTGTCTGCCTCTAGGAAGGTAAGAGGATAGTTCCCCTCGAGTTGCTTTTTCTGTTTGGTTCGTGCGATCTCGAGCATCTCCGGGCAGAAGTCGGTCCCGACGACTCGCGTGCTAGGCCCGAGTCGTTTGGCGATGGCGATGGCGAGATCTCCAGTTCCTGAACAGACGTCGAGAACCGGTTCTCCCGGTTGAAGATCGAGGATTCGAAGCGACTTCGATCTCCAGCGACGGTCGATGTTGAGGGAGAGAAGGTGGTTGAGAAGATCGTACTTCGGTGCGATCTGAGCAAACATATCCCGAACCCGCTCACCCGATTTATCGAGCGTGGAAATCGATGGTTGTTGGGACTCGCTCAAGGTGTTTTTGGGGGGTGGAGTACAAACCCGACGCGCAAGCGAGGGGTCGAGAGATCTGTGAGGAATGTTTAGCGTTTTAGCTATCCACTCCCCTCGCCCCTTTTAGGGGAGAGGGGCCGGGGGTGAGGGGTTGAAGTGTTAGTAACAAAAATTAAGTTTGAGGCTGGCAGTAACAAGGCGAACGGCAGGTGAAATTCTACCATCGTCACCCTCCCCTTTGGGGAGGCCTGTGCGCATCGGCGCGAGCTTAGTTTGTCTGCGATGTTTGGCCGACGCGTAAGCGAGGCCCAAAAATCACAACCCGTGGCGTAAGCGAGGGATAGCACTGGAAACCAGGCATCCCATGCAAGGTATCGCAACACGCCCTTTGTGCCTCAGGGACGTGCTACCAACGCACGAGATATTCCCGACGAGGGGCGACGTGCACTCGCGACGCTGTCCCTCGCTAACGCCACGGGTTGTGATGGGGACGCTTCGCGTCCTCCCCCTTAACACCGATGCGTCAGGCCACCTTTGGAGAGGAGTGCTCTACCAATGCGACCACTTCACACACCCTACGACTACGACAACACCTAGAACTTCAAACCAAACAAGCCGCCGCTGTTGCTGCCGGTGCCCCCCTTGAGGGGGCCTTGGTGTTTTTTGACGGCAACAGGGCGAGGTGGTTCCTCGGTTGGGGCGGCTTGCTCGCTTCCACCCTTGGTTCCTTCGGGTTTGGCTTGGGTCGCACGAAGCGAAAGCCCAATTCGTTGTGATTCAGGCTCCACGGTGAGGACCTTGACCTCGACTTGTTGGCCTTCCTCCAAGACTTGGGCAACGCTCGAGACTCGGCGATGGGCCAGTTCCGAGATGTGGATCAGCCCCTCGACCCCCGTCGTAAGCTTGACGAAAGCTCCGAAGTTTGCCAAACGGGATACGGTACCTTGCACCACCGCACCGGGTGGGAATCGGACTTCGACGTCGTTCCAGGGATTGTCTTGGGCGGATCGATACGAAAGACCGATCTTGCCGGTTGTGGGGTCGATCTTCTCGATCCGAACTTGAACATTGTCTCCTTCGTTGACGACTTCGCTCGGGTGTTTGATCTTTTCCCAAGAGAGTTGGCTGACGTGGATCAAACCGTCAAGGCCACCGATGTCGACGAAAGCGCCGAAGTCGGTCACCTTACGAACGGTTCCTTCGCATTGATCTCCCACTTGGATCGAAGCGAGGCGCTCTTTTCGCTTCTCTTCTTTATCCCGCTCCAGAACGGCTCGGTGGCTCAAAACGAGGTTGCCGCGACGCGGATTGGCTTCTGTCACGACGCAGAGGAGAGCCTTGCCGATGTAATCAGCCCCGCTTTCGACACGGTACTCGGAAAGTTGGCTGATCGGGATGAAACCTCGAACATTGCCGACTTTGCACTCCACTCCACCGGTGTTTGCACTCTCGACCTTCGCTTCGACAACGACACCTTCTTGCAAGTCGTCCCAATCGTTGACCGAGATCGCTTCGCCGGGGATTGCTAGTTCGTAGAGTCCTTCTTCACGATTGAAGCCTCGAACGAGGACGTCAACCGCTTGGCCTTCTTCCGGTTCTTGCTCGAACTGAAGGATCGAGACGACACCTTCGTCGGGGCCCCCCAGGCTGATGAAGACGTTTGCATTGTGGACTTTGATCACCTTTCCGGGATAGCGAGCGCCATCTTCCAGGCGTCGCCCGACTCGGAGGGTTTTGTCCCCGATCATCAAGTTGTCGAGATCGGCCCCTTCGAGAACGTCGTTGAGGAGGTCCTCCTCTTCGTCGGATCGATTGCGGGTGCTGGGAACCGGGACCTTCGGGGCAGCGGCAGGGGCGGAGTCCTTGTTTGAACGATAGCGTGCCGGCATCGCTTCGGCGTCGGCATTATCGGGAGCTTCGGCAACTGATGAAGCTGTGGCTGCTGCGCTATCGGTTGCAACGGTTCCATCTCCCCCTTGGGGGTGGTTGGCGGGCCCTCGGGAACTGCCAACAGCGCGTTCCCTTCGTGGGGGACGTGCGGGGGTGCTCGCCTGTTGGCTTTCCCGCATACGGCGGATCGCTTCGAGGTTGATCGGTCCTCCCGTGGGTGGTTGAGGAGCAGCCGTGGGATGGGAAGGGGTGGATTCTACCGCAGGGGTAGCGGACTCATCCTGAGTTGGTTCGGGAAGAGGGGTAGCGTCACTCATAGTCGACAGGGTTGGAGGATTTATGTTTCCTGAAAATGGACTTAGGTCAGTTTAACCGCGACGCAGGGGAAATGGTAGAACGGAATTCATTCCGTTAAACAACTCTTCGATTCAAAAGACCCTACCCACGCGGTGAGCCGGCCTCTACGTCAGGGCTCTTTCAGGCTTCAGACTCCAGGTTTCAGACTTCAGGAAGAAAGTGCCGGCATGGCGTACCGAACTTCGGTGATGTTCTAAGACTTCACCCCTCAAGCCTGATTCGTAAGATTCGTTCGATTCGTGGTTCATCCCGCGGTTCTTCCTGATGCCATGATTTTTGTTGGGCTTTAACACCGATGCATCAGGCCAGTCTGGGAGGACAGGAGAGGCTTTTAATGGAGGCGTGGGGTAACGGAATGAATTCCGTTCTACAACAACATTGTCGCGGGGGGTAGCTTTTTCGAGAAGTTGGGGTTCTAGTGCTGCTCTAGAACCGAAAGATCGGATATTCTTTCCATCCGTTCCTTAAGAGACGGCCCTGTTCCCTCGAATTTCGATTCACAACCCCATTGTGTATTCAATGCTCGATTTGCCGCTGGCTGCCAATATATTAGGCCAAGAAGTTGTCCCTGCTGACCTAGCGATTATCGGACTTTTGGTCATCCTCGAGGGGCTTCTCTCCATCGACAACGCGCTCGTGCTCGGAATGTTGGCGAAGCGACTTCCCAAACAGATGCGGAGCCGTGCCCTGTCGTACGGGTTGATCGGAGCTTTCGTTTTCCGGGTCATCGCGATTCTGGCGGCCGGGTTCCTCCTGAAGTACACGTTCGTCAAGTTCTTGGGTGGTGCCTACCTTGTCTTCATCGCCGTGAAGCATTTCTACGACACCCGCCACGCGGAAGGGGACGAGAAAATGGTGATCGACGAGACGGGGCACCCGAAACTCGTCGACGCGGTCACCGAAGAAAGCCTCGACCAATACCGCCAAGAGGAAGAGATTGAGCATCGCGCGCCGGTACCGAACGCGATCGTCAAAGGTCCCGCAGCAGAAGAACTAGAAGAGTTTAAGGGACTGACCCACGACGAAATCGAGAAGAAGGCGTTCGGCCTTTTCTGGCGTACGGTTTTGGTGATCGAACTGACCGACATCGCGTTCGCCGTCGATTCAATTCTCGCCGCAATGGCTCTAGCGGGATCACGAACCGAGAAACTCTGGGTGGTTGTCACCGGGGGAATCCTTGGAGTCGTCCTGATGCGGTTTGCTGCCGCGATGTTTGTTCGGTTGCTGGAACGATTCCCAAGGTTTGAGATCTCCGCCTATCTTTTGGTCATGGTCATCGGGCTGAAGCTACTCTCCGACTGGGCCTTCAACAGCGACTGGAGTTTCCAAGGGCAAGGGTGGCTCGGTAATTGGCAGCCTTGGTTTGCTTCTATAGAGGAGAAGCGTGTCGCCATGGTTACTGGCTACGAGAACTGGCTCAAGACGTCGTGGCCGCTAGGAATGGGAGAACATCTCGAAGGCCCCATCAAGTCCGCGCCGAAGCTCTTGGATTTCCATGATTTCCGCCGCCCCGAGTGCTCCGGATTCTGGTTCGTCATGCTCGGATGCTTCGCCAGCGGGTTTATGCCTAAGAGGAAGTAGGTAGAACGGAATTTATTCCGTTAAACAACGCTTCCATTCAACGCCGCCGTCAGCG
>CAYMXM010000376.1:0-5464 GCA_964394065.1 uncultured Pirellula sp.
TCTCACTTCTACCCCTCACCCCCAGCCCCTCTCCCCGAAGCGGGGCGAGGGGAGCTGATTCCTAATGTGCTGCGATAAAGTGGTGTCCGATGGCGGCCACGTACACTTCCGGTGTGTTACGCGGTCTGAAGGGAATCGCAGTTATTAGAGTTGGTGTGGAAAGGGGCCTTAAGAAGAAAAATATCCCTTTGTCGCTCCGACCGCTTCACACACCCTACGACGACTACCAACAGACTAGGTACTCCTTCACGCCCATCGCTTTGCTCTGGGCGTGCCACCCTGGGCTCTATACACCTCTATAGCTATACACCTCTATGCTCTTTACTCCTCTGCCGCTCCCTTTTTTCGTTTACAATGCTTCTTTTCGATTTCTTCTTTTCCAGTACTGGGGCTGTTTTGGGCTCTGGAGGTATCCGTGACGCGAAATCCCGTTCAAGCGATCGGTTGCTTGTTCCTCCTCACATTGCTTGTTGGATGCCGCGGCTGTACTCCTGCTCCTTCAACTCCCACGCAACAGGGCCCTTCCTCTTCCAATGATCGGGATTTGGAGACCGATGATTTGCGCTCTCTCCCTTATGCAAAGGATACGGTGGGGGTCTTCTTAAAACCTGGGCATTGGTACCAAGCGAACCAAAAACTAACCGCGAGGCGTCAAGACGAGGATTTGGTGTCGAGCGTCATGATCTACGATCGGGAGCGGAAGCCGGTTCCGATGTTTCCTGGTTATTCACCGGTGAATTTTCAACGAGATCTGACCCTTGCGACCGGGCAGTCGAAGAACATTCGAATGCAGTTTTTCCAACCCGACGTCCCGGTAACCAACACCGGCGAATTCGATAGTTCCGCAGCAGCCTCTCACGTAACGGTCCACTACACCAGCCGCGCCAACGGGGCGAGCCTTTTTGTCGATGAGTATCCCACACGATTGATGCAGGGATACCAGTACAACATCATCACCTTGAACACAGATCCGAGCCGTTATATTTTCTGGCGCGGTCTGCCGAGTTTTCATTGGCCCTCGACCACGCGTCTGCCGAGCGAACGCATATCTCCTCACCGGGTCTATGATTTGGCAGAAGAAGAGATCGCGGGGCAGTTCCCAAGTCGCTTGTATGCGATGACCTCCACCTCGCATATCGTCATCAACGATACCTCCCCGGCACGTTTCTCGAACGAACAACAAGAAGCGTTCCTCGATTGGTTACACTTCGGTGGAACGGTTATCATCAATGGCCCCGACGCGGTCGCTGGGGTCGATAGTTCATTCTTTCGAGCGTACGCCCCCCTTCGCAACACGACCACCGTCGACTGGAGTTCTAAGGAAACGAAACTGCTGAACGACCATTGGACGATCTCGCAACTACGAGGTGAAATCGTTCCGTTCGTTCAAGATCCTTCCCTCACCATGCTCGTCGGGGATCTTGTCTCAGATGCATCTTGGATCCCCAGTTTGGAGGGGCTCGTGGCGGAGCGGTTGGTGGGGCAAGGGAGAATCGTGATGACGACCTTCCCGATGTCGTCGGGGCCTTTTCTCCGTTGGCCTTCGTACGATTCTTTTATTCACAATGCGATTCTTCGAAAGCCTCGCCGAACGATTCTGAGCAGCTCGGCACCAGATCTCGTATTCGCGCCTCCTTACACGGGTACTGAATTGAACCCCATCCATTCGACGCGCATGCGCATCTGGGCACGCGACCTGGATGCAACGATGGCGAATGCGACGCGCAGGCCTTTGCCTAGTTCCCCGACCTCCGGCCAAGATAAAGCACCTTTGCTCCGAACCAAACTTACCAGCTTGGGGGCCTGGACGACGAATTCGGAGGTTTTGCGAAGCGCGCGTGAGAGTTTGCAGGAGACGGCCGGCATCACCGTGCCACGAATCCAGACGATCATCTCCTTGCTCGCCGGATACTTAGTCGTTCTCGTCCCGGTCAACTGGCTCGTCTTTCGGCTTTTGGGGCGAGTCGAACTCGCGTGGGTAGCGGCACCGATCATCGCCATCGTCGGTGCGGTGGTGGTCGCGAGGAGTGTTCAACTCGACGTCGGGTTCTCCCGGAGCCAGAACAGTTACGCGTTCCTCGAATGTCACCCCAACTACTCGCGAGGAATCCACTCGGGGTACCACGCGCTCTATACATCCTTGTCGACCACCTACCGGGCGACCTATGACGACGATCAGGGGATCGTATCGCCGATGGCGACACCGCGAGAGCAGAGTCTTCATGCGAAACGATTCTTACCCCAGATGGCTCGCTACACCTATGCCAATGCGATGGACAACGGATTGCAGAACAACTCGGTCCTTTCGAATACCACCGGTATGTTGCGATCGGAAGAGATCGCCGAGTTGGGGGGGACCTACCGAATGAGCTTCGATCGAGAAGCGTTCGAGTTGAAAGGAGCCTATCGCCTCGAGTTCCCCATCTACGATGTCGGTGTCTTGGGAAGGGACGGGGAAGGCAAATTGCACACAGGCTGGCTCGGTACTGTCGAGCCCGACGAGTCGATTCAAGTCTCCTTGAGAGAACGAGTAGACGGAGTTCGATGGTTTGATACGTGGGAAACGAACCCATTGCTCCGAAGCCCGAGCATCGTTCGGGAGGATGGGAGCAAATGGGGGGGGCACGAAGAAGGGGAGAAATTGTATTTGGGAGCGATGTTGGAAACGGTCGCGATGAGCTATCCCCTAGAGGTCGGCGAGTTCATCGCCATCGGTTGGACCGATACCAACCTCAGTCGGTTGTCGATTGCTCCCTCGGCCAGCCAAACCAAAGCGAGCACCCTCGTCTTGCTTCACCTCACGCCTCCCTCGCTCTCCAACACCGTCCGCCCCGACACCCAGATCTTTCCGAAGATTGAGGAGGAGGAATTGAGCTTTGAGCTTTGAGCTTTGAGTTGTGAGGCGTGAGGGTCTTCGCCTGGGCTGTCAAAAAGTCGGTGTTGACACGGAATTTCGAATGCGTGGATTTATTCCGTTTTTAACCGCAGGGGACGCAGAGAATCGCAGAGGAGAACTCGCGGATAAGTTTTGCATCCCTCTGGTATCCCGAAGGGATTACAGCCATTAGCCGGTGGTAAGCGCAGCGCCACCACCGGTGGATCGTAAAGAGGCTCCAACGATCCCGGAGGGATCGCAGAAGCGTCAGAATTACCAACAGCGAGCGAGAAACTTGGCTGTTGTTTCTAACACTTCAACCCTTCACCCCCAGCCCCTCTCCCCTAAAAGGGGCGAGGGGAGCGGAGATCTAAGAAGCGCAGCGCGTGCTAGGGCGCCAAAGCGGCGTCCGACGGGGGCGAGCCCCGATCGGACGGAAGAACCTACTGCGGAATAAAAACGATCGTCGAGAACCCGTGTCTTGCTCCATCTCACACCTCCCTCGCTTACGCCACGGGTTGTGATTTTCGGGCCTCGCTTACGATCGGCCAAACCTCCCAAACGCCTTAAATTCGCACCGATGCATCAGCCCAGGCCTGGGGGCGAGCCACGAAGCGAAGATAGGCAAGCTGCGCAGAATATTCCTGATGTTCCTTTTTTGCCTCAGATTCCTGGGATTCCGGTCGATCCAATTATGCGAACAGTAAGCAAGCCTCTGCTTAGCGAGAAGGAACTCATGAAAATCGATCACAAGACCCTGTCCCTGATTATCGCCTCTCTATGCGGAGCTTGTGCTTCTGCCGATGTGAATGGACAGGATGCAACTAAGTCCGTTCCCATGGCCAGCAGCGGGCGAATTGGAGATGGCGCGACAGCTCAACCCAATCCTATCCCTGCTACCCCACAACCGATGGCAGCTCCAAGCTATCAGAACATGGGGGGCTACGGCTACGATCCCTATGCCGTTCCTTACGGCAATCCGGTCGCCTATCACGGTGATCATCAACATGCAGGTAGCTACCCAGCCTACGCAGGTGGGGGAGACGACTACGGTTACGCATCGGAGTCTTACTACAGCCATTCCCACGCATCACCTAATGTCGCTCGACGCTCCTCGACCTTCGCCTGGGTCGAAGCCGAATCGCTCCTCTGGTGGGGGAAGGGACTTTCCAATAGTCCACAGATCGTTGGAGCAAGCCCATCGGATCCAACCAACCTGCGAGTTTTGAGTGGGGGTGAAGACTCTCCACTTGGAACGGGACTTCTCCCCGGAATGCGTATGACTCTCGGGACATGGCTCGACCACGATCAAAACTACGGTCTCTCCGGGCGAGTTTACGGGCTCTTTAACGGAGCTGAAACCAACACCTTCGGTCCTGGCGGAGACAATACAGCGATCCGATTCTTCAACCCGTCGTTTGGAGACGATTTTTACGTTGCCAGTTTTCAGTCTCTCTTGGGTACAAATGTTGGGACGATTCAGGAATCGAGTGATCTGGACTTCCTTGGAGCCGACCTTTCTCTCCGTACTTTGATGCTCGGAGATACCTCGAGCCGTGTCGATCTACTCTTCGGTTACTCCTTCATGCGATTGGATTCGGGATATAAACTGGGTGTTAATATCGTCGACGGGGTGACAGGAAATGGAATTCCGGATGGAACGATCATCACCACCTTGGATGATTTCCAAACCAAGAACGAATTCCACGGAGGGCATATCGGTTTCGGTTCGGATATCACCTCGGGGCGATTCACTCTCAGCATGCTCGGGAAAGTGGCATTGGGGAACTTGAAGCAAACCTCTACGGTTTCCGGATATTTCACCGAGACCCCACCGGTGGGCCTCCCATACGCCGAAGGACGAGGTTTCTTCGCGCAACCGAACAACATTGGAACGGTTACTCGAGACCGGTTTACCTTCCTGCCGGAAGTGGGTGCCAAGCTGAAGTATCAGCTCGGTCGTGGTCAGCTCGGTGTCGGATATACCTTGTTGATGATGCCTAGCGTTGCTCTTGCTCCCGATCAAATCGATCACAATGTCGATGTCGCAGGTATCGGTGGAGTGATGTGGGCTCCACAGCCGAAGTTCTCGACCGACACGTTCTTCCTGCATGGGCTGGACCTCGGATACACCCTCCAGTTCTAACTGGCCAGTTAGAACTGGACCGGCGATCCTATCCGACTCGAAGGTTTAACGACCCAACCAATTCAGGCCCAGCGATGGGCCTTTTTGGCGTTCGACGCGGCTTTTGAGTGCCTGGATTCGTTCCTTTTTAACCGCAGTGGACGCGAAGGATCGTAGAGGAACACTCGAGGATTGGTTTTGCCAACGCGTAAGCGAGGCCCGAAAATCACAACCCGTGGCGTAAGCGAGGGACAGCGCTGGCAACTAGGCATCCATCCCAGGTCTCACAGCACGCCCTTCGTGCCTCAGGGACGACCCACCCGGCACCTGAGGTAGTCCCGACAAGGGCAACATACACTCGCGACGCTGTCCCTCGCTTACGCCATTGAGCGGACTTGGAGATCGCGGCGCACTTAAGATTTCGGCTCCCTTCGCCCCCCTTGGGGGAGAAGGGCTGGGGATGA
>CAYMXM010000377.1:0-5463 GCA_964394065.1 uncultured Pirellula sp.
TTAAGAATCTGCTCCCCTCGCCCCGCTTCGGGGAGAGGGGCCGGGGGTGAGGGGTTGAATCGCTAGAAACAGAAACTAGGTTCGATGCTACCTGACCCGTCATCTATCCCCTAACCAAACCTATCCGAACTGTTGATACAGCAAATCGAGCGTTCTGCCTTCCATTCCGATTCTGAAAAAAAACGATAAACCTTCGCCGTACGATAGGGCGAAATTTTCTAGGTTGGATACGTTACCATTTTGCTAACCCAAAGGTTGACAGAGAGCTCTTTGCGAAACATTTTCGACCAATATGAGCAACCAGAAAACCGGTTGACTCATGCGCTCGTTTCGGTGCTCGATCAAGACCGAACCCTACTGAGTTCGTTTCTAACTTGGCTCGGCGTGGGGGGCATACCGTCGAAGCAGGGACTCAGCATAACGCAGCAACAGGTGCCTGGTGTCGTTCAAGATGATGCTGAGACACTCGATCGAAGAGGGCTTCCTGACGCTGCGATCTTCGATGCTGGAGGTTTTGCAGTACTTTTTGAGTGCAAAGTTCAGGCAAGAATCTCATTAGACCAATTGGAGCGACATCGATCTACGGCGAGAAGAAATGGCTACGAATTCCCCTGGATCGTCGTGATATCCGTAGACAAATTCCCCGATGAATTACCCAACAGAGTTTTGTCGAAAACATGGCAAGAAGTATTCTCCTGGTTCAATCGGCAGAGTGAAAAATCGTTTTGGGGGAGTCAATTAGTAGACTACATGAAAACTTTCGAAAGAAAGATGCTTACTTCGGAGTATCAGATTCGAGGAACGATTACCGTGTTTGATGGGCTACGATTCAACGATTCCAATCCATATACTTACCGAGAAGGTAAACGTCTGATTCGACTTTTGGGTGATTTGTTGCAGTCGAGATCAGACTTGCAAGCACTTGGAGTTGACCCGACAGGCTCACGTCGAACTGCGATCACAGGCCAAGGCACCGACATGGTTTGGGACTTTTTACCCCTTAAAGCCGCTCGTCATGCCATGAATTTTACGGACTATCCGCATCTAACGATGGGCATAAGCCGAGAGAAAGCGACTGCAGCGTTGACCGTTCCTAACGGAGTGAAAGGAGGGTTCAGGAGTAAACTCAAAGATCGAGGTCTTGAAGTATTTCTCGAGTTGGTTACTCGTATCGAAGCAAATCTTCGTCCCGTTTTAGATTCCTCCCCGGGCGCAAAGCCGATGATCTACGCAACGCAACGGCACTACAAGAGCCAAAGATCAAATGCTGAGGTTGACGCTCGCATCGACGCTGACCTTCGGACTGGAATTCGCCTCCAAGACTCGAGGATCAAGTACCAACCAGAATGGATTGAGTCTATTTACAATTTAGTTGTCAATAAACGATCCAACATCCAATTAGGATTTGACATTGCCTTCCAGTACCGGTGCCCTAGGGTACAGTCCAAGGAAGCTGTGGATTTGTTTGCAGAGTCTTGGAAAGCTATGAAACCGATACTTGAATTTGTAATCTAATCTTGAAATCGCGGACTGAGTGCAGAGTTCCCCCAATGTTCGCCGACACTTCTACCCCTCACCCCCGGCCCCTCACCGCACTCTTGAGCGAGACGCCCGGGCTTCCTTGAGATATACTGGTATCTTCCTTTGAAAATCCCTCCCCTCCTTTGGATCCCACCATGCTTACCTTCACCGGCAGAGGCAAAGCCCATACTTGCGATGGAACTACGCGCCGAGACTTTCTCCAGGTGGGTACGTTGGGAGCGGTAGGGCTTGGGCTCCCTCAACTAGCAGCTGCCATGGAATCGGGGCAAGCCGATGCAGCGAAGAGCAATCGCTCGGTGATCATGATTTTCAATCTTGGAGCTCCAAGCCAACTCGACACCTTCGACATGAAGCCCGAGGCGCCAGTCGAAATCCGAGGCCCTTTCCAACCGATCCCGACGAACACTCCCGGGATTCAAATCTCCGAGATACTCCCACTCCACGCCAAACTCGCCGACAAATTCTCCTTGGTTCGTTCTTGTTACCATCGGGCTCCTGCCGTGCATGATGCAGGGTGGCAGATCATGCAAACCGGGCGACAGTTCACGGGAGGAGTCAACTCACCCCACGTTGGATCTGCCGCAAGCTATCTTCTCGGCCGCCGCACCGATCTCCCACCACATGTCGTCCTGCCTGAAACGATGGGGCGGGGAGGCGGGAACCTTCCCAACGGGCAAGCGGGTGGGTTCCTCGGCAAGTCTCACGATCCCTTCGCCTTGATGGCAGATCCCTCCCAACCCGATTTCAAAGTCCCCGATCTCCTACCACCCGATACGATCGGAACCGCCCGCATCGATCGACGCCGTCGCATGCGAGACGTCGTCGAGAGCACGATCAAAAACTTCGAAGCAAGCGAATCGGCGCGCATGATGGACGAGAACTTTGAATCGGCCTACCGGTTGATGACCAGTCCGCAAGCTCGCGACGCATTCGATTTGACCAAAGAACCAACCCACGTTCGTGAACGCTACGGCATGCATCGCTTTGGGCAATGTTGCCTCCTTGCACGGCGACTCGTCGAGGCTGGTGTCCGATTCGTCACCGTCAACACCTTCTTGACCGTATTCGACGAGGTCAGTTGGGATACGCACGGAAGCAAACCGTTCGCATCGGTGGAAGGGATGAAGCAAGTCGTTGCACCTATGTACGATCAAGGTTATTCGGCTCTCATCGAAGACTTGCATCAACGGGGAATGCTAGAGGACACGTTGGTTGCGAATATTGCCGAGTTTGGAAGAACGCCGAAGGTCAACCCGGCGGGTGGGCGAGACCATTGGCCGCAGTGCTTTACCGTCTACTTCGCTGGAGGCGGGGTCCAAGGAGGACGCGTTATCGGCGCGAGCGACCCGATCGGTGCTGTCCCCGTCGACCGCCCCGTAGAGCCACCCGATGTGATTGCGACGATCCTCCATTCGTTAGGGCTAAACCTAGAGACCCACCTCCCCGGCCCCGCCGGCCGCCCCTTCCCCCTGGTCGACTTCGGATACCACGGAATCCGGGAGTTGTTTTAGGCAGTGCCCCGCACTGGTAGAACGGAATTCATTCCGTTAAACAACGCTTCCAATCAAGGCCGCCGTCAGCGCCGTGAGCCGGCTCCCCATTCAGGGCTCACCAAGCCCCCGACAAGCAGCGACTGGCTGTTGAATTAAACCGCAGAGTCGCGGAGGCACAGGGGCGCGGAGAAGAAAACCGTTGCGCCTCTGCGTTGAAATTTCCCTGCGCCCCCTGCGGTTAAATACTCTCTACAGCCACTCGCTGCTTGTCGGGGGCTTGATTGGCCCTGAACGGGAGGCCGGCTCACTGTTCTAATGGCGGCCTTGAATGGAAGCGTTGTTTAACGGAATGAATTCCGTTCTACACGACAACCAACACTCGAAAAGCTCGCGACGCATAGTACGACTGCGCCCCGTTGTGATAGAGAAAAACCTTTCCATATCGCCGATCGCAGAACAATGCACCACCCAGCTTCCGAATCTCGATCGGCGTTGCAACCCAACTCGAAGTCTTCACATCGAACTCCCCAAACTCTTGAAGCCTACGATACTCCTCTTCTGTCAAAAGCTTGACTCCAAACTCCGCAACGGTATCGATCACGTTCCCTGCCGGTCGGTGCTCTTTTCGAGATTCCCATCCTTCACGATCAAAGCAAAGGCTCCGACGCCCCGAAGGGGTTTCAGGGGAGCAATCAACAAACGTGATTTTGTTCTTCTCACTGGATAGGAGTACGACATCTGGTTCTCCACCCGTTTCCTCCATCCACTGAAGCACCTTCAGCTTCTCAGGAGCCACCCGAAGCCCCTTCTCGACATCCTCCCAGGAAATTCCTTCGTGCCGCTTCTGATTCTGATGGAATCGAGTCTGAAGAATCTGCAAGAGCTCTTCGGCTCCCTCTTTTTTCGGTTTGTTCTTGGCCATGCCGACTCAATCTATCTCAAAAACCAGTCCTAAGCTACGATGATAGTTTTGGTGAATTCTAACTCCATTCGGAGAGCATCATGTCAAAGCCCAAGCTTCTTTCCACGACGATCAAGTTCGGGATCGGCGAGTGCTGGTTGGGGAAGATCCTCGTCGCCTCCACCGAAAAAGGTGTTTGCGCAATCTTGCTGGGAGACAGCGATGAAACGTTGACCGAAGAGCTTCAAGAGCGATTCCCCCAAGCCGAGCTGGTTCCAGGAGAACCCCATTTCAAGACGATCGTCGGGATGGTCATCCAATTCGTGAACGATCCCACCTCGGATTTTGTCCTCCCGATGGACCTACAAGGAACCCCGTTTCAGCACCGAGTTTGGGAAGTCATGCGACAAATTCCGGCCGGAACCACTACAACCTATGCCGATCTCGCGAAAGGAATTGGGAACCCCAAGTCCATCCGAGCTGCCGCTGGCGCTTGTGCTGCCAACCCCTTAGCGGTCGCCATCCCTTGCCATCGCGTCATTTGCTCCGATGGTTCTCTCTCGGGATACCGCTGGGGGATTGAACGGAAAGAGAACCTTCTGAAGCGTGAGAAAGAACTCGTTTGACCATTTCTATGGATAGACCTCTCAAGAGCTTTGTAATCACGCTAGCTCGCGCCAAGAATCGGCGATCTCAGGTGCAACGGCTTGTTGAAAACATTTCTGGAGAATGCGAAGTCCTCGAAGGAGTCGACGGTCGTGAGCTTAGCCAAGAGGAAATGGATTCCGTCTATGTCCGAAGGCTGCATTTACCAAGCTATCCGGCCCAGCTGCGTCCTGGGGAAATCGGTTGTTTCCTGAGCCATCGAAAAGTTTGGCAGCGCATCCTCGATGATCAGGTACCCTACGCATTCGTGCTGGAGGATGACGCGGATCTGAGGATGCCGGAGTTTGCTGACTCGTTGCAGTTCGCAATCGATTCGGCTTCGGATGGAGATTATGTTCAGTTCCAAGTTCGCAACCTTGAGAAGATCCCCTACCGAGAAATCGCCGTTTCCGAACGTGAGCCTCGATTGCGTCTGGTGCAACCTGTGGTCGTCCCGTTGAGAGGAACCGCCCAGCTGATCACTCAAGGAGCAGCAGCACGATTGTTGGCGGCTACTCGAATCTTCGATCGCCCGGTGGACACGATGATGCAGATGCATTGGATCACGAAAGTTCGGATGCTGATGATGCTCCCCTCGAATGTTCGAGAGGTTTCCGCAGAACTCGGAGGAACCACGATCGGTCACACCTCGCGGGAATGGACCCTAGCAAGATTGCGTCGAGAACTAATGCGTCCCATCTATCGATACAGAATCGCAAAGCTCTCGCATCAGTATCGATCCGGTTAGAGGCTGGGGGAGCCCTTCGCTTACGCGTATAGAAGTTGCGCTATTTGACTTTTTCCACCGCGCAGCAGGTGGAAAACACCCCTCCCCTTTGGGGAGGGTCGATCCAACGGATCGGGGAGGGGAGCGTGAAGTAC
>CAYMXM010000378.1:0-5446 GCA_964394065.1 uncultured Pirellula sp.
AATGCGGCGGCAGCATCGAACCGATTCGAGGGTGCTGCCGCCGCATTCGCGGCTCAAGAAGCTCATTGGTTCGGAGTCCGTGGGCTGACGCCCACGGCTATGTGCTGCCATCGCTACGCGATTCCAAACCAGGCAGAGCCCCACAACCACTCAGAATTGCAAACGAAAAAAGGCCGCTGGTTGCACCAGCGGCCTTTTTAATTGGTTTAGTCCGTTCGCTCCATCTACTGCCCAGTAAACGACTGAGCGAATGGAAACCGATTGCTAATACTAGTTCGAAACCGTTGTGGAACCGTCGCCGTCATCTTCAGATGCAAGGATACCACCCACGACAGCGAGACCAGCGATTCCAGCGAGGCCGGCCCATCCGTTGCCACCCATTCCGCTGCCACCGCCACCACCTCCGCCGTATCCACCACCATATCCGCCGCCGCCCCAACCGAAGCCGCATCCGCAGCTAGGAGCAGCACCGCATTGGTCCACTGCGACTTCGCCACAAGCAACCGACTCGGTTGCAATGACTTCCGTCGTTACCACTTCCGTGGTGACTACTTCGCAAGCGGTTACCGCTGGACATGGAACGCATTCGACGTTCATTCCACGGCATGCGTGCTTGAACAACCCGACGAGCTTTTCGCCATTGGGGCCGACAGCATTCGATTCGCTGGTAACGAACTCAAAGGAGGTCGCAGCAAACCCAGACTCACCGACAGCTACAAAACCATAAACGCCTGGCTTGAGCCCTTCTACTGCGTATTCACCCGCAGGAGTCACGTGTGCGGAGGCTACTTCGACTCCATCTTGGAAGACGTGGACCATCATATCGCTCATGTCGCGATCTAGATCCACGGTTCCGAGACGTCCGACCAAGCGTCCCAAGTCGTCTGCCTTAACCGCTTGGCTACCACCGAAAGTTCGGCTTGCTGCGATCGGGTCCTTCGAAAGGTCGACTGGATAATCGATTCGGCTCGCATAAGCAGGAACGGTTTGATCCCGAAGGATTTCATCGACCTTGCCAGCTGGCTTCACAACGCGAACTTCAATAGCAGAGTCCAGGTGCTTTCCAGCTTCTGCTCCGATGACTTGGAGAGAAAACGCTCCGATTGCTCCGGCACCTCGAGCGACCAAGGAGTAAGTTCCTGGCTTGACACTCGCCAAGCTGAACTTTCCTTCGCTATCGGTTTTAACCTTCTGAACAACTTCGCCATTCTCCACCAAGAACACCGTCAGCTCGACGGGTGCTTTTTCACTCGGGAGAAGTCCTACAACAGATCCTTCAACGCTTCCTTGAGCATTGGGAGTAACCCATTGACGAGAAAACAGATCGTTGACGAATTCGTGCTGCGACTGAGCCGCTACCAATTTGGTCGGTTCAACAGCGTAGGAAACGGCAGGAGCACTCACAACTCCCAACGCAAGGGCCGCAAGAACGGCAGATTTCTGGAACAAGCGATACTTCATGATGTTTATCCTGTTTGTAACTGGGCAGACTAACGTCAACCTTTAGTAATATATCGGCTTTACCAACAATTCAAGAACATTCCCAAAATATTTTTGAATTTGCTAGCTTTTTAGTCACGAGAGGGGTTTGGGACAGCGCGACCGTCGCGCTCTTGGTAAAGGGACGAGACTCGACCACCGGACGTGGCTGGTCGGGTTCGAAATTCCGATACGGATGGACGAGCGGCATCCCCCAAAGGAGAGGCGTCGGTTCCTACTCGTAGCCAATTCATCAAATTGATGGGACTGATGATCGTAATTCCCAGCGAGCGGGCTTGGAGTTCCAATTCCCGCCGACGCTTCGAGGCGGCCGCAACGGAGGGATCCAATTGGCCGGACTCGTCGGTTCGGTACTTCAGGTCATCCCCCATCACCAACCAGCGAACTTGCTCGGTCAACCGCCCTGTGGTTTCTCCGCTAGGAAGCATATCCATCGCGATTTCGCACCCGTTTTGGGCGATGAGGCTCTTGAGACGATCCCGATCATCCCGTCCGTCCCCGTCGATATCCATCTTCCCCACCAGAGCGATCTGGACGGAGGAGCCTGGCTGCCAGAAGGGAGAATAGACTTTGTCCCCTCGCAGGACGGCGGTGTATCCACGATCTGCGATAACCTTCGCTCGGGAGAGGTGCGGCGTCCCGGAGATGACCTCGAGGACTTCGATCGTCGCTTTCTTCTTGGCCAGGGTTGCTTGGGTCGTGTCGGCATCGACGACGACGAAGCTCACCCCGGGGCGAAGTCCGTCGGAACGTCCCAAATTGATCCAAACTTCGTCCTGTCCACCCGAGCGAGAAACCACTTCCGTGATCTCTCCTTGAACGTATTGGAAGCTCTCGTTCTGAACCTCGTTGATCTTTTGAACCAGGGTGTCGATGCGTCGAATCTGATCCTCGTTTCGCTTGTTCGCTTCAGCGAGCTGCCCGTTCACTTCCCCTAATTGCTTGCGAAATGCGTCGAACTGCTTTTTCTTTTCCTGTTCCAAATCGGCGTTCATCTTGACCTGCTCGGCGATTTTCGCGGTGTAATCCGCTAGGTCTTTCTCCATTTGGAGCGAAATTCGGTCCTTTTCTTTTTGGGCCTCCTCTCGCAAAGCGGTCTCCGCTTCGATCTTTCGGTTGTAGTTTTCGGTGTCTTGAACCGCCTTGCTCGCGGCATTTGCGACCTGGATGTTTCTCGCCCGAAGCTCTTGCATGAGAGTGTCGACGAGCTTGGAGTAGTTCTTCTCGGGCTCGTTCGGACCGAAAAGCCCCATGTGATTGGTGTAGGCTTTTACCGCGGCATCGATTTCCGCATCCCCGGAAACACTGGAGGCAAGCTGCGTGAATTCCGACTCACTGATCGGTTTTCCAACCCCCAAAATGCTTTGCAAAAGCTGATTCTGTTCGGAAACTTTGCGCATCGACGCCGTCGCGTCGTTCTTTTCCTTGATCGCCGCCTGGGCAACTTGGAAATTCGTCCCCGAAGTGAACATCATGTACGCCAACGCTCCCAAGCACAGGAAGCTGACGATGGACATGACCGTGACGTACGCTTGCCATACCGTCACATTGCGATCGCGAGCCATGAATTCCTCGACCAGAAGAAGATTTGGGATAAGTTTCGTTGGATGGGCCAAGGGACCGAACACGCTTGGCGCGTGCAGACCCAGCCATGCATACTAAGTCCCACAGCGCCGAGCGTCAAACATTCTCTTCCCCAACCCACCCATTTTCTGCAACTGGCCTAGTCGGGAGGAGACGGCAAGGGAGGAATCTTCGGAATAAACGGTAATATTGGTAGGAGTGAATAGCGGTAGGAGTGGGAGGGATTCAACGCGGAGACGCGGAGACGCAGAGGCGCGGGGCTGGGCGGCCTGGCGCACCGCGCGCGATTATAAGGTGTTTGGACTGTTGGGCCGAAGCGTAAGCGAGGTCCGAAAATCACAACCCGTGGCGTAAGCGAGGGATAGCGCTTGCAACCAGGTATCCATCCAAGGTCTCATAGCACGCCCTTCGTGCCTCAGGGGCGTGCAACCCGACGCCTGAGATATTTCCGAGGATGGCTATGTGCACTTGCGACGCTGTCCCTCGCTTACGCCACGGGTTGTGATGGAGGGACGCTTCGCGTCTTCCCACTTACCACCGATGGGTCAGGCCAGTGCGGACGCCGGGATTTTCTTCTCTGCGCCCCTGCGCCTCCGCGCCCTCCGCGCCCTCCGCGCCCTCCGCGCCCTTGCGTTTCTTTCTCATTTACGAGTTGTTCGTGTCCCGTATAACGCGAATTTCCCATAACGGCTACATCGGTTCGTCTCTGCAAGCTAGGATGTAGGATTCTGAGACCTGTTTCCACACCATTCAATCGCTCAACAACGGCAACCAGTAGCATGTCGGCAACCAGCTCCACCACCCCGCACGCAGGCGTCACCACGGAACTCGCTTACCAAAAGTGCCTGAACATCGATTGCGGAGCGACTTACTCGATCGACGAGGTCCGGACGAGCTGCGAAAAATGCGGGGACCTGCTCGATGTGACCTACAATTGGGACAAATCTCCCCTCCCCAAGACACTCAGTGGTTTTGAAGGGATGTGGCAGCGCCGTCACGAGCCGATGCGGTTCAGCGGCGTATGGCGTTTTCACGAACTCCTCCCCTTTGCCCCCCAGAACCGAATCGTCACGGTCGGGGAGGGGCAAACGCTCCTGCAACAAGCCGACTCGGTCGCGAAGTATGTCGGAATTCGCCCCGGGAAACTCTATTTGCAATACGAGGGGATGAACCCTTCGGGCTCGTTCAAAGACAACGGTATGTGCGCCGCGTTCACCCACGCCCATATGGTCGGAGCCAAACGAGCCGCCTGTGCTTCGACCGGCAACACCAGCGCTTCCCTCGCCATGTACTGCTCGGTTACTCAATACATGAAGGCGGTGATCTTCATCGGCTCGGGGAAGATTTCCTACGGCAAACTCTCGCAAGCTCTCGAATACGGGGCTTTGACCGTTCAAATCGCAGGGGACTTTGACGATGCGATGGCTCGTGTCAAAGAGGTTTCCAAGGAGCTGGGGATTTACTTGGTCAACAGCATAAACCCATTCCGCTTGGAAGGACAGAAAACGGTGATGCTCCGGGTCCTGGAAGCCCTCCGATGGGAGATCCCCGACTGGATCGTTGTCCCTGGAGGAAATCTTGGAAATAGCAGCGCCTTTGGAAAGGCCTTTATCGAACTGAAGGAACTCGGACTGATCGATCGGATTCCTCGCCTAGCGGTGATCAATGCCGCCGGGGCCGGAACTCTCGACACCCTTTACAACCAACGAAATCTCCGCTGGGATCGGGGACGCCCCCGAATGGAAATCGCAGCTCGCTACTACGAAGAATTGGATCAGGGAAAGATCAAGGCGGATACGATCGCCAGCGCCATCGAGATCAATCGACCGGTCAATCTGAAGAAGTGCCTCCGCGCGCTCGACTTCTGCGACGGGGTGGTCCGGAAGGTATCTGATCAAGAGATCCTCGATGCGAAAGCCCAAGTCGGTGCAGGGGGGATCGGCTGCGAACCAGCTAGCGCCGCGAGCGTTGCCGGGGCGAGGCTGTTGCGTCAACAAGGTGTCATCGGGATGGACGACCGCGTCGTTTGCATCTTGACGGGGCACCAGCTCAAAGATCCAACCGCAACGGTCGCCTACCACACAACCGATCAAGACAAGTTCAACGAAGTCCTCGGCAGCCGAGGGGTAACACGGGCTTCGTTCGCCAACCGAGCGGTCGCAGTTCCCAACGATGTCGACGCGATCGTGAAAGCGATTCAGCTGTATAGTTAGTCAGGCTTCAGACTTCACGTTTCAGACTTCAGGAAGAAGATTCCTGCCGGGGGCAACGAACTAGGAAATGGTTTCTTGTCTGGATGGGGCTCGTCCCCCCCATCACAACCCGTGGCGTAAGCGAGGGACAGCGCTGGCAACCAGGCATC
>CAYMXM010000379.1:0-5443 GCA_964394065.1 uncultured Pirellula sp.
CTGTCCCTCGCTTACGCCACGGGTTGTGATGGGGGGACGCTTCGCGTCCCCCCTTAACTCCCATGCGTCTGGCCACCCCGGGTCACGAACAAATCGCTCGGTGAGAATGCAAATCAAATTTTAATCGAGTCGTTTCACTTGAGGATTTCGGTAGTAGACACGACTACCTGGATCATGGCTTTGGAACGCAAAGGTTCCTTCGTCCAGGACTCGCGTAAAGTCTTTACCAGCCTTGGCGTCGGCTGGTTCGTCATACTCAACGATCGTCTTCCCGTCGACCTTAAGAGTAACCTTCTTTCCTTGGACGATGATTTCTTGAGTGTACCATACGTCGTCCTTCGCAGCGGGTTCGAAGACATCCTTCACTCCGTAGAGGCCGCTCGTTTTCTTAGGATCCTTTGTGTAGGTGTTGTTTACCTGGCACTCGAATCCATATTTGGGCCATCCGGTCTCTTGAAACTTGGTGTGAAAATAGATCCCACCATTGGCATTGGGCTTGGTCTTGACCTCCACTTTGAAATGGAAGTTCTTGAAAGGCTTTCCATCTCCGACGTAGAAGAGGTGGCTTCGGTCACCTTGGCAGACAAAGGCCCCGTCTTCGATGGACCACACACCTTTGTTTTCGTTGATCTTCCATCCGTCAAAGGATTTGCCATCGGCGAGGGAGACGAAATCGCTCTTCTTTCCAGCATCTTCACTGGTGAACGAGATAAGGCGTCCCTTTTCAGGTTTCCCTTCCACGTCACCACCCGGGAGCTTCCCTTCTTCGATCTTTTTACCGAAGGTCTTCTCTTCCCCTTCGGCTTTGAGGGCTTCGGCCTTCTTGAGAGTGTCTACGACGTACTGTGTGGCCTTTGCGAGGTCTTCGGCCTTCAGCTTGTCGTACTCTTTCTTGCTGAGTCCCTCTTTGTGGGCCGCTTCACCGTAAGGGTTGCGAACCTTCTTGTTCTCTTTGTTGATGTGGCAAACGTTGCAATTGGCTTTTTTTACTAACGCCTTGAACTCTTCATTCTTGTTCTCATCCGACGCATACTTGTCTTTGAAGGCGTCACCGAACGGCTTGATGGCGTGCGCTGGCTGGGATAACAATGCTGCACTCAAAAAGAGTACGCAAACAACGATCACTTTTCGCATACGAGTCGAAACTCCAATGTGGTAGGTCTAGCCCGACTGGGCACAAACGAAGGAAATTCCAGGGACGAGCCTCCGTTAAGGTATACTGATTTAAATGAACCATCGCCCCAATGTCAAATGAGAAGAGAGCAAATATCAGGCCTAAAGGCCAGCAGACATCATGGCCTCAGGAAGAGGGAGAACCACGAATCGAACGAATCTTACGAATGGATTGGAAACTTGGGGGAGCTGGTTTTTTGTCCGATAAACGAGGCCCGAAAATCACAACCCGTGGCGTAAGCGAGGGATAGCGCTGGCAACCACGCATGCATCCAAGGTCTCACAGCACGCCCCTCGCGCCTCTGGGGCGTGCCGCCCAGCGGCTTAGACGTTCCGACAAGGACTACGTTCACTCGCGACGCTATCCCTCGCTTACGCCACGGGTTGTGATAGTAGAACGCTTC
Source organism: uncultured Pirellula sp. (assembly GCA_964394065.1). Lineage (GTDB taxonomy): Bacteria > Planctomycetota > Planctomycetia > Pirellulales > Pirellulaceae > JBKCUI01. The sequence goes on from CAYMXM010000379.1 coordinate 1,578, forward strand.
GCGTCCTACCCCTTAACACCGATACGCTAGGCCAAGCCGGCCCTCTTCTTTCTCAATTCTCAAACCTCACCCCTCTAACCTGATTTCAAACCTGATTCGTAAGATTCGTCCGATTCGTGGTTATCCCTCACGTTTCCCGGCCACGACTAGCTGAAAATCCCTTGGATCGGTTTCCCGGTTGCGATGGGCATCGGGCGGCCTTGGTGGTTGTGGACGTCGGCGGCGGGGTCGATGCCTAAAGCCCAATAGAGGGTTGCCGTGATATCTCCCGGGCTGACGGGGGATTCGACCGGATAAGCCCCTTGCGAGTCGCTCTTTCCGTAGATCGCTCCCCCCTGGATCCCGCCACCCGCCATCATGACGGTGTAGCAATCCGGCCAGTGGTTTCGTCCTTTTCCATCCCGATCTCCAATCTTCGGCCCCCGCCCAAACTCACCCATCCACAGGACGAGCGTATCCTCCAGGAGCCCTCGTTGGTGCAAATCGTTGATCAGCGTCGGAACCGTATGATCGGTGATCGGAAGAAGTCGGTCCTTCAATTCGGTAAAGTTGATCTGATGGGTGTCCCAGCCATCCGACCCCTTACCCCCAATTCCACGAGCAAAGTAAACCGTGACGAACCGAACGCCGGTTTCCACCAACCGCCTCGCGAGCAAACAAGATTGCCCGTACTGCGTTCGACCATACGCTTCGCGGAGTTCCTCGGGCTCTTGAGACAGGTCGAACGCCTTCTGAAACTTGGGGGACGAAAGAATGGAAAACGCTTCCTCTTGAAACTCCTGAACTCCACGCGCCTCGGCGATCCGCTCCGCCATCCTCGCTTGCGAATCGATCACACGAAGCATATCGCGGCGACTCTCAAGCCGCTCCAGGGTGATGTCCGTCGGCAACGTCAATTCAGGGAGAGCGAATCCCTCCTCGTTGGGATCCCCTTGAAAGAAGAAGGGGTCATATCTCTTTCCCAAAAAGCTCGCATGCTGTCCCGGTGTCACCGAACCATCCCGGACGATGTGGGGGAACGCGACGAAAGGAGGGACACCCTCTTGAAGAGGGCCGAGCATCTTCGAAACGATGCTTCCATAAGGTGGATAGAGTTCCAGCGTATCGCGCAATCGAATGTCGTCGGTGGGAGGTGAATGCCCGGTGAGACAATAGTAGCCCGCTGGGTTGTGGTTCTTCATCCGATGCCGAACGCTTCGGACTTGAGCCCAGTGATGCATGGTTTCGGCCCAGCGCGGTAGATGTTCACACACCATCGTTCCAGGAACCGAAGTCGAGATCGGTTTGAACTCTCCCCGAACCGTGTCAGGAGCATCGGGCTTCATATCAAACGTGTCGATATGGCTAGGCCCACCGCATTGATGGAGGAAGATAACGTGCTTCGCTCGAACTCGCCCCTGCGTCGTCTTTCCCGATTCGAGCTTGTTTGCAAGAAGGGATCCGCCGAACGTACCGGCTCCCCAAAGCCCCGCTAATCCGAGCGATCCGAATCGGAGTAGCGAACGTCTCTGCAGTTGGGTCTGAATGAAATCTTGGCAGGCCATTTTATTGCTTCCGAAGTCGTTCGAAATACTCTCGTTGTTGTTCCCTTTGGGCTTTGGGAATCGCGATGCTCTCGACCGCGTCGGGATCTTCCGGAGTCGCCGACTGGACCGCCGCACGGACCTCCTCCAGAGTCATTCCCGCTCGGTTGGGACCCTTTACCTTACCCCCGAGGATCTTTTCACCCTTGCGAACCTGGTCTCGTACCTGTGCATCGAAATCTTTGGTTTTGAGCTCATCTTCAGGCTCTCCCTGACCAGTTCCCACTCCGGCCTTAGACCCACCCGTTCCTAGTGTAGGTCTGCTCCTCCCTGCCAAGCTTCGCTTCCCTTTTCCTCCCTTTCCTGCTTGTCCCATTCCTCCCCCACCTCCATTGCATTTCTCGCAACCTTGCCCTGTGCAGGATTTGCAATTGGAGGCTTGTTTCGCGTTTTGCAAATCCTCAAGGAGGTCCTCCAGCTCTTCCATCGCCTCCGCGTCGGCCGCAAGATCGTCTAGCTCCTCGGCCAATCCTTCCAAAGCCTCTTCGGCACCTTTCGCGTCACCATTTTTCATCGCGGCCGCTGCACTTGCCAACTTTTGAGCAACCTTGCCGCTCTTCTGAGCCTTACTGATCGCGTTCTCCAACTTCTCCATTTCTTTTCGCAACTGTCCAGCCTTGGCCAAATCCCCTTCCTTTTCCGCTCGTTTCAGTTCTTCACGAAGCTGTTCGAGAAGCTCCTCTTGCTGTTGCTGCATTTGCTCGATCGCTTTCCCCATCTGAGCGAGTTGATCCGCAAGTTGCTTCTTCTCTTGTTCGGAAAGTTTGTTCGCACGCATTTTCTCCAGCAGCTTTTCCACTTCCTTTTGCGCCTGCTGGAACTCCCCATTCTTCATCGCGTCTGCAACTTTGTCCCCAGGGCCTTTTTCAAGATCTTTTAGACCTTCCATCGCCTTTTGAAGGCTGTCTGGAGATTTCAATCCATCCTTTCGTTGCTCCATCTCCTTTTTAATCTCGTTGAAATCGGAGAGAAGTTTTTTAGTGTCCAGCTCCTTGGCGTTCTGGAGTTCGTCCAGTTTCCGTTCCAGCTTCTTGAACTCTTCCGCGGACTCTTGAAGCCCCTTTTCCTCTAAGTCAGTGCGCAGTTTCTTGACTTGCTCCAGAACCGGCTTCGTCTGTGCTTTGACGTTCTGCAACCTCTCGCGCAGGGAAGCCGCGATCTCCGCTGAACCAGGAAGGTCCGCATCGGGCACCCAGAACAACGCGATGCACCCAAGCGCCGGAAGGAGCACCCAGGGTAAAGAGGGAGAGGGGCGGATGGGAAAGCGGTCTCGGAGATCGACTCGGTCCAGTTTTGCCGCCGCGTCGTTGACGAGGGCTTCTCCGACCGGCGTTTCCCGCGAGGCCTCATCGAGATCGATGGCGCTGCTGACTCGTTCTCGGAGCCCGAAGCGTTGGTCGATCTCTAAAGCGGACTGCTTGAGAGTTGGAAACCGAAGCCACGCGATGAGGAGGGATGTGAAGAGGGCACCGATGGCCGCTCCGCCAAGCCAAACCTTGCTCCAACTTTCAAAGGTGTAGGGAATGTACCAGATCTTGGGGGTGAGAAGCGCGATGAAGCCGATGCTGAATGCGATGAAGACGGTCCAAGGGAGGATCCCCATCCAAGTCTGTATCCCGAGAAGCCGCCGCGCTTGTGCAATGTGTTTGCGTAGTATTTCCATTGCGAACTCCCAATGAAGATCCATTCGCTAACGAACCTCGGTCCCCCCGAGAACGTGAGCAAGGCATCTCGTTTAGTATACGAACTATTGATGCTGGGACCTATAGAGTTCCATTATTTTGTAAAATGGTAGGCCCGTAGGGTGTAGGGTGTGTGAAGTGGTCGCGGGTGCCATCTCAGATCCAGATCGCCCGCCAAGCAACATTTCTATTGCAATTACCTCTGTGCGTCTTACGCGACCACGTAACACACCGGATGTGTAGTCGGCATCTGCGATCACGGCCTCTGGAAGAGCTGGGATGAACCACGAATCGGACGAATTCTCTAATCAGGCTTGAGGGGTGAGGCTTGAGACTTGAGGAAGAGAAGAGGGCTTCACCCTTAGCCTTAACCGTAGGTTAAGGAGGTAGCCCTGGGTAGGGGCGTCTAGAACTTAGGCGTGGGGCTCGCCCCACGTATAGCAAGGGAGGAAGTGGTTTTAGAGCCCCGGTAGGGGCGAAACAAACCTGCGTTTCTTTTGTTCCGCCCCTACCGGGGCTCGTCCCCGTCGGACACCGCTTTGGCGTCCTAGATCGCGGCGCGCTTTAGAACTCTGCTCCCCTCGCCCCTTTTAGGGGAGAG
>CAYMXM010000380.1:0-5430 GCA_964394065.1 uncultured Pirellula sp.
CCTCTCCCCTAAAAGGGGCGAGGGGAGCGAAGACACGTGGTCCGAGCGTCTCTCCCGGAGTTGCAAAGGCTATCCCTCGCTTACGCCACGGGTTGTGATGGGCGAGACGCTCGAGCCACGATTAAGACACCTGCTTCTTGCTCTCGCATTCCTCTTCTCCTTCGTTTCATTATCCACCGCACAAGAAGAAGTCAATCTCGTCGTTCGGGTCGACACCAATGAGGTGTTTATCGGTGAATCCATCACCATGCAGATCTCGGTGCAAAACGTTCAGAACGGGAAGCCTCCGAATCTGGAGGAGATGAAAGAGGACTTCGAAATTGTGCTGATCGGCGAACGCCCCATGAGCCAATCCTCCATGATGGTCATCAACGGGAGGATGACTCAGCAGAATTTCTACCAAACGATTTACGAATACAAACTCACCCCCAAGCGTTCTGGGCCCCTATCGATCCCCTCCCTTTCTATCGAAGAGAAGGGGAAGACCTATCGGAGCAAATCGATATCCATTCGGGTTACGGAGCCCGAAGCACAAGACATTGTGCTGATCGAGACAACCCTCTCCAAGGAGACGGTTTATCCCACCCAAGCATTTGATATCACGTTGAAGATTCTCGTTCGAGAAGCGCCGACCGTGGAAGCGGACCCGCTTCGACTTCTCGTGAGAAGCCCCCCTCACCTAACGATTCCTTGGATTGAAAATCCTGATGGGCTTAGGAGCCCCGATGGGAACCGTTGGCTGAATCGAATGTTGTCCGATCGGGATTTCGGCTTTGCGCTTAACAATTTTAGCATGCCGAGCACTTATTTGTTCGGCGGGCAGCAACTCGCACTGTTCGACTTGCTAACAGGCAAAGAGGAACGAAAAGGAGAGGATGGCCAAACCTATACCTACTATCGTTATGAGATCACGAAACGATTTCAGGCCGACCGACCTGGTGTCTTCCAACTAGGGCCGTCGATGGTGAAGGGAACCTTTGTCGTTCGGTTCGAGGATGAGAACTTTTTTGGTAAAAAGCTCGCTGCGATTTCTCCCCAGGTGCAAGTCGTTGTCAAAGAGGTTCCTTCCCCTCGCCCCGAGACGTTCATCGGAGGGATCGGAGAGTATGAGCTTATCGGTGGTGTGAGCCCGAGCCAGTGTCGCGTGGGAGATCCACTGACCTTGTCCTTGGCGGTTCGTTCGAACACGGCGAATTTGGATCTGATATCCCCTCCTGATTTGCGACTCATACCCGAATTGGAAACGGGGTTTGAAATCGTCGATCCGACTCCCGTAGGTCTTGTGGATGGGAATGAGAAACGCTTTAGTTACTCGATTCGTCCGAAGTCGGTCGATGCCGTGATTCCGCAACTGAAGTTCGATGTATTCGACCCAGAAACAGAGCGTTTTGTTCCCATCGAGAGCCCACCCTTACCACTCTCTATCGAGGAATCGCAAGGGCTGAACCTGGGAGGAATCGCTGCTGCACGCGCCGGAGCCGATCCAGCTTCACGAATCGAAGAAGGAGGGATCTTTATGGGAACTCATGAGTCGCATCCTATCGCGAATGAGGTTCCAGACTTTCGATTGTTGGGTTCGGCAATCGCAGTGAGTTGGATCGCTTCTCTCAGTGCGATGGGGTGGATTGCGTTTGCTCGGGTTCGTTCGAGCCGGGCAGGTCGCTACCGAAAAAACGATTGGGGATCGACGATTCGTTCTCGAGTCGCCGAGGCGATTCAACTTTCGGAACGGGGGAACGACGAGGAGGGAATGCGAGCGGTTTATCGAACCTTTGCGGATTTGATCGCGAGCCAGTCCACGGTCGTCCCTGAAAGTCTAACGACGGAGGAGATTCTCGCGTTGGCCGAGGAAAGTTCGTTACCCCCATCTCTCGTTGGCGAGATTCGCCGCATGCTCAAAGCGATCGACTCCAGTCGCTTCGGTTCTACTCAAGTTGACGCGAAAGCCCATTTCGTTGAAGCGGAAAAGTTGATGTTGGAGATCGCTGACTTCGTATCCTCACGCCATGAAGGAACCAAGAAGTTCGGAGCATTCGGCTATCGCAAAGAAGCCTTCATGCTAGTTGTGTTTTTGGGGCTGAACCTATTTGGGATCAGCAGCGCAGCGGAACAATCTTCTGTTGCAGTAGATCGTGGCTCGGGCGTCTCGCCCGAAGTTGAACTCATCGACGAGTTGCAAAGTGCGAAGAAGGAAGAAGAGTTTCGCCGCATTGCGGAGGGGCTCGATCGTTTGGTTCACGGAGGGCTTCGAGGAGGTTCGATCTATTTTCATCTCGGGAACGCGTGGTACCGAAGTGGAGAGATCGGGAAAGCGATCTACGCTTATCGAATCGCGTCCCGTTTTTCTCCTTGGGACCGCCAGATCCGGTCCAATCTTCAGACCGCTGAATCGAAAGCAAACACGACTGGGTATAGACTGTTTCTACCTAGCTACCAGAGTCTCGTTTACTTGAGCATTATCCTTGGGATCATTTCGGGGCCGTTGCTGGTCCTCGCAGTGCTTCGTCGCAGCTGGAGAATGGGAGGATTGGCCATTGCGTTGTTGGCGTTCGGGCTTCTGTCGGGAGGCGTTGCAAGGTGGAACTCCCCGTTGCGATATGCGGAGCGGATGGGAGTCGTGACCGTAGAAACATTCCCCCGCGCGGGGATGAGCGATGATTCGGAGGGAATAGGTGGGGAGGTTTGGGGGATAGGAACCGAAGTTGAAATCCTCAATCAAACTTCTAGTTGGATGTTGGTCCGAAACCATGCGGGAGAGAAAGGATGGGTTCGCAGGGATCGTGTGGTGGGTGGCGTTGGGGCGCCAACAGAACTTTTTCTATTCGGCCTTGCCAGTTGGGGCCACGAATCCAGTTGTAAACTCTCAACGCAAATTCTGGCCTTTGCAAGACCTGAGAAATCGTCTCTGCACGACATCGAGCCATGGCTGGTCCTTTCATTAATCACTAACTACAATGTTCGAATCAATGTCCCATTGCTTCTTCTTGGGTGAAAAAATGGTTCGACGGCGCCTTCTACCTCGGTTTATCGTGTGCTTATGGCTGCTTTGCTCCTGTACCGTGTTCACTGCACGCGACGGACATGGCGAGGATCGGCTGGCCGATGAACTAGCGAGCCAAGTAACCATCCGCCGCGACCAATGGGGTGTGCCGCACATCCTCGCAACGACCGAGGAGGCCGTTTACTTCGGACAGGGATACGCTTGTGCCGAGGATCACTGCCTGATCATGGCACGCGAATATTTGAAGGCACGCGGCGAAGAGGCGGCGCATTTTGGCGAGGCATTCGCGGCCTCAGATTTCCTGACAAAGCGAGTGCGTATATGGGACGTCTCGAAAGAGAGTTTTCCGCGCCAGCCCCCATGGGTGCAGCGCATGCTCGATGCCTATGCCCTGGGCTACACCCGTTACGTTGCCAAGCACCGAGCCGATCTGCCCGCGTGGGTGACCCCTGCCACCGGCGTCGATGTGCTCGCACTCGGTCGGCGAGTCGGGATCCTGGGGTTCGGTCTGGCCCCCGCCATTCGCCACCAGTTCCTACAGTCTGCTCCCAAAGTGGCAGACGCACGAGCTGGTGAAGCTGCTTTCGACCATCTCGCGACGCCGATCCAGCGCGACCGGAGCTTCGCCATTGGCTCGAACATGTGGGCCATCAACAAGGACCGCTCCGCGAATGGAAAGGCGATTCTCATGGGCAATCCGCATCTCCCCTGGAACGAGTTCGTTCTCCACGAATCGCATCTCACCGTGCCAGACAGCCTCAACATCATGGGTTGTTCGGGAGTTGGCCTCCCGGGCATCACTCTCGGCTTCAATGAGCACCTGGGCTGGTCGCTTACGGTCAACGCGATCGACTCCGATGACCTGTACGAACTTGAGCTTACCAATGACAGCGCGAGCTATCTCTACGAAGGTCGCGCCCTTCCGCTTGAGCGCGAGGAGCTCAGCATTCAAGTCAAAACGGACAGCGGCCTAGTGACGCGGACAATGGAAGCTTTTCGCTCCCACTACGGTCCCACGCTCAAGCTGCCCGGCGGAAAAGCCATCGCCTGGAAATCGGCCAATTTCGACGAGTGCCGCGGGAGTGAGCAGGTGTTCCTCATGGGAAAGGCCCGTTCGCTCACAGAGTTCCGCAGCGCCCTCGACATGGGAGCAGTGCCGATGTTCAACATCTGTTACGCCGATCAGGAGGGCAACTGCTTCTATCTTTTTAACGGTCGCTTTCCCGACCGCCCCGCAGGTTACAACTGGGCAGGCACCGTACCCGGCGGGAAAGCCGCGACCGAATGGAACCGCATGCTCCCTCAAGCCCGATTGCCCTCACTCCTGAACCCTCCTGGCGGCTACGTTCAGAACTGCAATTCCTCGCCCTGGTACACGAATCTTAAGGCGCCGATCGACCGAAGGCAATTTCCCAGCGATCTCACGCCCAATTTCAACTCTTTGCGACAACAGCATAGTCTTCGTATCCTGAATGGTGACGAGGCGTTGTCCTTGGAAGAAATAATGTCTCGAAAATTTACGCCCAAGTTGCTGCTCGCTGAGCGTGTCAAAAGGGACGTGATCGATTGCGCTCGAGGACAAACTGTAGACGGCGTTGATCTTGACGAAGCGGTACATCTGCTCGAACGGTGGGATGACACCGCATCGCACGACAGTCGTGGGAGCTACCTCTTCACGGAGTTCTGGATCAACTACTGCAAGTCGGTAGGTGCCGTTCAGCGAACGGATAGCGCAAAAGTGTTTCGCGTCCCCTGGAATGAGAAAAAGCCGGCCGATACTCCCCGCGGTATCGCCAACGAAGAAGCGGCCAGAAAGGCACTCGCGGAAACGTCAAAAGCAATCAAGTCAAAGCACGGGCGAATTGATGTAGCCTGGGGCGAAGTTCACCGCTTTCGCCGCGGTTCGCTCGATGAGCCATTGAGCGGTTGTGCTGCCATCAGCCCGTTGGTCGATTTCGGCGAATTTCGCGTCATCTGGCATGATGAGGATGAGGATGGCAAACGCGTGGCTGTCGGAGGGGACAGCTATGTATTCGCCGTTGAGTTCTCTTCGCCTCCCAGGGCCCGAAGCATCATGGCCTACTCTCAATCCAGCGACCCGAAGTCACCGCACTACGCCGACCAATCGGAGCTGTTTGCGCGAAACGAGTGGAAGCAGGCTTGGTTTACGGAAGAAGATGTCGCGAAGAATGCTCGGCAAAGCTATCGGCCGTGATCGTTCCAAAGCAAGGGCCCTGTTTTTCGTGCTCGAGTACGAGTACCGCTGCGCTGAGTACGAAGATAGGGCCGAGCCAAACCCGGTTATCGTTACTAGCACTTCAACCCTTCGCCCCCCGCTTCGCCTGACGCATCGGTGAGAACATAAGGTGTTTGAGCTGTTTGGCCGACGCGTAAGCGAGGCCCGAAAATCACAACCCGTGGCGTAAGCG
>CAYMXM010000381.1:0-5428 GCA_964394065.1 uncultured Pirellula sp.
GCGGGTTGCATCTTGATCCGAACCGAGTCCTCTTCGCTGGAAGAAGTGGACTTAGCTTGTGGAGTATCCGACTTAGATTCATCTGTGGACCGACGAGATGGAGTTGTGCTCTTGGATTCCTCCGTATCTTCCTTGCGCAGGATTCTTAGCTCCAAAGGAGAGACGGAATCGTTCCGACGAAAAGTTCCGATCATCACGTCGTTTGTGGGGGCTAACACTGCTCGATACTCAGCTTTAAGAGACGGAATGAGAAACTCAAGCGTCCCCTCTTGTTCCTGCTTCAACTCGACAACTCTTCCGTAAATATTCTTAGCGACGGAATCGAACAGAATTCGAGGCTGGACGTTTTCACCCTCTCGAACATAGGGGGGCTTCGAGTAGATGCGAATTCGAAAGTCGAAGCGTCTAGGAGTCGTGGCTTCCCCGATCGCAGGTAAGACATCGGTCCAGACGATATCCGCCCCCAAGTCAAATCGAGTCTCGGGTGGGAATTGATCGACCTTCGTCAATCGAAGAGGAACCGATGGAGCATCCGCATTGGCCGTTAGCAGCCCGACGACTTGGTTTGGTGACTCTTGAACCCCCGCGTAGTGAAGCGTTTGTTTCGAAATGGAATCGGTCCATTCAAGTGACCATTGATCTCCATCGACACTGACTTTAGAAAAGTCGATCGCTGTCGGACTCACTTCGGGGGTAACATTTGTTCCGGAAAGAACCCCTTGCGAACTCCGGTTGATTTGAACCAACCATCGAAGTTGCGTTTCCGGAGTCTCCAACCATCCGATCCAATGCTCACGCGTAGAGCTACGAAGAGGTTCGCGCGAGCTGGCCGACGGTTTCTCTCCTTCTTGCCAAAAAACGAAACGTTGCAAAGCACTTTTGGGGAATTCAATTCCGTCGGTCACCATGTGATCCGTTGGTGGCCCGGGCGTCTCGCCCGGAACAGCCTTTGCAACTCCGGGCGAGACGCCCGGGCCACCGAGAGGAAAGGTCCCTTTGCCTTGGGGCCCCACCTCTCCTGCGTCAGCAAAAACGGTGGGAGATGCGGTGAGGACAAGTGCGATCAGCGTAAATCGGTGAAGGAAGGTGGGAGCTTGCATATCCAATAGTCACGAGGCTGGTTAGTCCAAAGAAAAGGGATGTACCGAATATCCTAGCAGTTATCGATCGAGATCGGAGGCCTCGGTGTAAAACCGTTGAAAAATTCGCATCGTTTGGAGCGTCGGCAGCGCGAGCAACCTATCGTAAGGGGTACCGATTTTCGTCCGATCACTTGCTAAACCTAGAAGTTCGATGCTGCGCGTTGAGTTGATACAAAACCCGGTGGAATGGGAAACATACCGCGAGGAGTGGAATCGTCTCGCAGGGGATCGCCTGACGCGAAGTTGTGAATGGCTTCGATCTTGGTGGGATGCTTATAAGACCGAGTACCGACTGTCGATATTGCGGGTAGCCCGCGAAGGTGAGACAGTTGCCTTCTTTCCGATCGCACGGCACCAGACTTTGCATCATGGAGAAACGATCTGTTTCCTAGGGAGTGGCAAGGCCTGTTCCGATGACATGGGGATCTTGATGGCGGAAGATGTTGGAGAGGAAGTTTCCGCCGTTCTCGCCGATTACTTTCGATTTCCTAGCGGGCGAACAGTGCAGTGGGATCATATGGATTTCGATGGGGTTCGAACTGACGATCCATGGATGGGGCGGTTTCTTGAGCGATTGTTGAAAGACGAAAGAATAACAGTCGAGCGGCGACCGAGCCTCAATTGTTGGGGAGTCTCCGTTGCCGATGGTTGGGACGCTTATTTAAGCACCCTTTCGAAACGCGTTCGCAGAATGTGGAACGATACCGAACGCTACCTTGCAGGCGAAAGCCAATTCGCAGTTGCGACGACGATGGATGAATCGATCGCGTTCGCAGGTAAGATCAAAGAGATGCACCAAAGTCGATGGGAGGAACGTGGAATCGTCGGCTGTTTTGGTTCGAGCAACTTCGAGACTTTTTTAATGAAGACGATCCAGTCGATGTGGGATTATTCAGAATCCGGGCGCCCTGGGCGCCGAAGCCCCTTCATCTCCCTCATCACGATCGATGGAGTAGCAGCGAGTGGAATGGTTGGGTTCATCTTCGACGATACGTTGAATGTCTACTTGACCGGAATGAACACCGATTTCATATCCTATCGACCAGGATGGCAAACCAGTTTTTGCGGAATTCGAGGAGCCATCGAACGAGGTTGTCGCCGGATCGATTTCATGCGTGGAGACGAAGATTACAAGGAGAGGTTGGGGGCTGCTCCGAGCAAGCAAGAACGCTGGATCATCGCATCCCCCCGACTCGTTTCGCAGCTCAGAAACACGGCCTACTACACTGCAATCGGAATCCGAAACTGGACTCAAGGTTGGTTTGCATCTCCACCACGATAGTAGCAGGCTTGAGGCTTGAGGCTTGAGGAAGAGGGGAGCGGATATCTAATAGTGATAGGTATCCTCTCTTTTCAAACTTCTAACTTCACCCTTCAAACTTCTCCTATCCGTGCCGTCCGTGCAATCTGTGGTTAGAATATCACTCAAGTAACTCCGGCACGCACATCCCCCCCCTCTGTTCTTTATCGCCACTCCTTGGAGAAGCCAATTGATTCGACAAACTTTTCATCTGACGTTGGTTGCTCTCTTGCTCGGCATCTTGCAACCCGTTCAAGGTGCCGAATGGACTGTTCCAGCGGTGGGAAACGGATTTAGGACCGCACCTGATCCCGGAGGACGAGGAGGGAGAGGGGAAGGGGCTATCTCATGGCGAGGAGAGGATGAGGTCTACTCGATCTATTTCCGCGTCGATCGTCCCGCTTCGTTGAAACTATCGATCCAGGGTAATTCACCAGATGGCGAAGCGAAGCTCAACGCTCGTGTCGGTACCCATACTTTTCCCTTTCAGATCGACGGAGCCGATTCGCAGAAGGTGGAACTGGGGAGTGTTGAAATAAGCGAGATAGGTTACGTGCAAGTCACCCTACAAGGGGTTGGTAAGCAAGGACAAACTTTTGGAAGAATCGAAAATCTAATCATCGATTCCGACACGGACGGACTCACCGTCGACTTCGTAAGGAACAACGATGGAAATATGTTCTATTGGGGACGGCGCGGGCCTTCGGTTCACTTGACCTACGTCGTTCCTCGCGACAAGGATATCACGTACGGGTACAGCGAGTTGACCGTTCCTCAAGGACAGGATGTGATCGGTTCGTATTTCATGGCCAACGGATTTGCCGAAGGATATTTTGGGATCCAAGCCAACAGTCCGAATGAGAGACGGGTCCTCTTTTCCGTTTGGAGTCCGTTCCAAACCGATAATCCAAGGAACATTCCTGAAGATCAACGAATCGAGCGGCTCGCCTCGGGACCAGGAGTGCGCATCGGTGAGTTTGGAAACGAGGGGTCTGGAGGACAAAGCATTCTTGTTTATCCTTGGAAAGCCGATACGACTTATCGATTCCTTACCGAGGTGAAGCCGGATGGGGATTCCCATACGATTTACACCTCTTGGTTTAGCGAGAAATCGGAAGAGTGGCGATTAATCGCAAGCTTTCGACGTCCGAAGACGAGTACTCACTTCAAGCGATTCCATTCGTTTCTCGAAAACTTCAATGAACGCTACGGGCACGTAACGCGCGGCGCTCGTTACGGCAACGTATGGGTATGCGATGTCGACGGGAATTGGTTCGAGTGTATTGAAGCAAGATTGAGTGCAGATGCTACCGCCCGTGGACGGCATCGACTCGACTACAACGGTGGTACGGAAGGGAATTCTTTCTTCATGCAGAACTGTGGTTTCTTCAAGGAAATAGGAGCCGTTGGCGAGGTCTTTCGCCGTGAGTCCACCGCAGGAGATCAACCGAAAATAGATTTCGATAAGCTGCCAAGAAAGTAGAACGGAATTCATTCCGTTAAACAACATTTCAGGGAGAAGGCTTTGGGCCATAAGGAACTGTCCCGAAATAACTTCCCGATTTGGAGTGGGTTGGGTTGAGGTGGGTTAATAGGCATGTTCAGTGCTCTCTTGTTGGCCTCCGTCTGGATGGGGGCTCACCCCCAGCCTGGCCTGCTGAAAAGAAATATTCCGGAGAATTTAACTACCCGAAGAGGGGCGAGGGGGAGGGTGACTGCTACTCCACGAACAAGTATCTCCAAACCGCTTCGTGAACGAAGGTGCCGTCGGCGTTTTTCACCGCAGATTTTCCTGGAACCGAAGCGCCGTGTGCGCGATCAGCATTCCCTCCCACATCGGCTTCGGTAATCAACTGATGCGAACCACCGTAGGGAGGTTCGCTCTTGTCGACATCGACAATTGGCCCGAATTGGTCCAACCCTAACATTTTCCAAGATCTCGGGTAGTGATTTCGAGTCCACCCCGTATCGAGAACATGCGTGAACGCAAAGAACCGATCTTTCGGAGTGGCCGAGGGGAGTGCGTACCAAGTCTCCAATTGATCACGAGGCCCCGAAAGCATCACGACGCGCCCTACCTTCTGATGGAGTGCAAACCGTGCGGAGGTCGTCGACCCGTGCGAAGCGCCCGAGACGATAACCTTCTCCCATTCCACCTCCCCCGTTTGTGGGTTCAAAAAATATCCCCATTGCGCTTCGGGATTCTTTTCCTTCAACCAATTCAGCAGCAGCTTGGTTCGTCCCATGATGCTGTCTTGCTTTTCGATCGCCACCGCCTCGCTCACATCTTCACCGATCGCCGCTTCCAGGCGAATTCGCCCGAGGTATTTGTCATCGGGTGGTGGCTCTTTGTTAAACTTGCTAAACCAACCGTTCGCGTAGTGGACTTGAATCGCATGGTGGCCATAGCTGTTGAGCCGCTTGAACAGTTCCTCGTTGTGCCCCATCAACCAGATGACCAACTTGCCGGAAGGAGGAACGGAGGTGTCTACCGATGCGACTTGCATGTCGGCAGGTTTTCCTTCCTTCTCAAAGACGAAGTTGATCTCAGGATATTCCTTCGCATTAGGATTGACCTCGCTCGATCGGACCTTCCACTGATATTTCTTGGGAGCGATCGAGGGATCGTACTTCAAAGGTTGTTCCCCGAACGATTCCTTCTCCCCACCTAGCCCGCAGAGGCCAATCGCTAGCCCTGCGAGAACGATGACACATGATTTCCATGACCTACGCATAGATTCGACTCCGTATGGTTTAGTTGGCTTTCAAGCAGGCTGGCTGCAAGCGACCATTCTAGGGTAATAAGACCGGGGTAATAAGACGACGGGGGCAATAATTCTATCGAAGGGGGCGTAGTCGTAGGGTGTGTGAAGTTGCCCCTCACCCCCGGCCTGGCCTGACGCATCGGCGCGAATATAACGTGTTTGGGCTGTTTGGCCGACGCGTAAGCGAGGCCCGAAAATCACAACCCGTGGCGTAAGCGAGG
>CAYMXM010000382.1:0-5414 GCA_964394065.1 uncultured Pirellula sp.
TTTACCAATTTTGCGATTCGGTTATTGACCCAAAATAAGACCGTCGCTCCGGGCTTGCGGAGATATCGGTTTTCTATCCGGTGGTTTACACCACCGGCAAAGATGTGCCGCCCTCCGGGCTAAGAGGATGCGAAGCATCCGATGTCCTCTCGCAGGGCTCTGCGCTTCCCCGCGTCCCCTGCGGTTAAAACGGAATAAAAATGCCACCTTACCTCGACTTTTGTCGCGGCAGGGCAAAACCTATTCCATATTTACATTCACCTCGCCACCCATGTGGGTCCCCAGTGCTCCCCAAGCTCCGTAGGGACTCATCCCGGAAACCGGTTGGGTCAAGGTCAAGTTACCACAGTCGATCGAGTCCGGGATAAAACGAACGGATCCATCGATCATCGAAGCTTGCACTCCTCCAGTATGGTAGCTGTTAGGAGTGAAGATTGGAGCCCAGTAGCCCGTAATGCTTGACCAGCAGCTTGGACCGTTCGGTGGGAGGACGGTATGAAAACCGTTCCACGCGGTTCCAGTTTGAAAGAAGTTCCCGCGCCAAGTATCGCAAGGGACCGCGTAGCTTTTGCGATCGGTGGCGGATAATGCGTTGGTCAAGCAGATCGACGGATTGATGATCGGTTGCGCACCATCTTGAACCAACATGCCAGGACTATGCCCCGACCCACCTTTGACGTGTGGCGAATAGTATCCGATAGGAGCGCTTGCGGACTCGCTGAATGCAAGCGTGTTGCTTGTCCCGTCGATCACAGCACCCATCTTAGGGAAGCTGTTCGTGTGAAAGGGGCCGCGGTGTCTGGCTTGAACGTATTGGTTATTGATATAGTTTGGATGGTGCCACGCGGCATCCTGCTTCAACATACCGTCCCCCATGTTGTACATGTAATTGAGACGTGCGTTGGCTTGGTGAGGAGATGGCATTGCGGCAAAGGGCTCCGAGGGGCAGACCAACTCGGAGAGAGGACTTCGAAACTCGACACCGCCGAACATGTCGTTAAAATTGTTTCTCCATCTTAGCTGGATCGCTTCAACACGTGCGTTCTGCTCCATGAAAGGCATGAGGGCGATGATGATCCCCGGATAGTGCCGCATCGCATTTCCCATGTTCGGAATGACCCCTCCCGCAGGAAGGGACTTGTACGCACTCTCGTAATTGTGCAACGCCAACGTGATTTGCTTGAGACGATTCGTACACTGCATACGCCTTGCAGCTTCGCGCGCCGCTTGAACGGCTGGGAGCAACAACCCTACGAGAATGCCGATAATCGCGATAACAACCAATAGCTCCACGAGCGTGAAGCCTGACTTTTTGAACGACTTCGTTCGCATCATAACCTCCAGAAAAAATCAACGACAAACAAATAAACAAGAGAAGGTGTCGTGTTAATTGGCTGGAGAAGAAGATGCTCGCCGGGAAGTAGGATCGCGAGCACAGCGAACACTTATCCCCAAGATAGAGGTTCTCCTTGGAGAACGCAACTTTATTCCAGCAAGGTTGTCCGAAGGGGAGGGAGCATTGTAGTGGAAGGAGGCGGACGCGAAGCGTCCCCCATCACAACCCGACGCGTTAGCAAGGGATAGCGTCGCGAGTGAACGTGGCCCTTGTCACGAATATCTCGGGCGCCGGATAGCACGTCCCTGAGTCACGAAGGGCGTGCTGCGAGACCTTGCATCGGATGCGTGGTTGCCAGTGCTGTCCCTCGCTAACGCGTCGGGTTGTGATTGTGTGGCCTCGCTTGCGCGTCGGCCAAGTTGGGGATTGATCCGATAACGTACTCAGCGCGGCGGTGCTCGAATCTCGAATCTCAAGTACGAGTACGAAAAAGGGGACGAGCCCCCATCTAGATGGAGGCCAACCGGAGAGTGCAGAATACGTCTATAAAACCCAAAGGTACAACCATGGGCGAGACGCCCATGCCCCGCTCACTCAAGAATCCAATACCCAACATAGCGAAATAGGCTTAGAATCAGTGATCGGTGTAGAGGCGGGCACTGGCGGTTGTTGTTCTTAAGAAAACTCTGGAGCTCTACGATGGTTCAAAAATTGGGTATGGGATGTATTGGATTGTCATTGATTCTGCTGGTGGTTCCCGGCTGTGGCGACTCCCGCCCCGAGGGGATGCCAAAACTCTATCCTGCGAAAGTAACGATTACGCAAGATGGCTCTCCCCTCGCTGACGCCACCGTAGGTTTCGTTTCTGAGAATTCGGCGCTAACGCGTTGGCCTGCCGGAGGGGTTACCGACGCCAATGGGATAGCCACCATCCATACCTACGGCCAATACCCTGGCGCCCCCGAAGGAAGCTTCAAAGTGATCGTGACCAAAACGATCAACGAAGGAGATCCGATGCCGACTTACCCAGGGGGAAACGCGACTCCCGACCAGATGCGAGAATACGATCGCGCTTTAAAAACCGGTAACTTCGCCATCTTTCAAGTCGTTCATAAAGACTATCGCATAGCAAAAACGAGCAAGCTTCAGGCAGACGTGAAATCATCGGGCGCCAACGAATTCACCTTTGACATCGGTAAAGCGGTCAAAGAAAAGGATGCCGCCGCTAGTGCTACGGCCCAGAAACCTGCCGAATACGAAGCGATGGGGCAACCTTAAAAAGAATTTGAGTTGGGTACATTAAAAAATCGGCTCCCCTCGCCCCGCTTCGGGGAGAGGGGCTGGGGGTGAGGGGTTGAAGTGCTAGAAACAATAACCAAGTTGGATTTCGCTAGTGCCAACTACGCTTTCGGTGTGTTCCGTGGCCGCATTGGGTGCGAAGGTGATCGGGACAGGAACGATGATTGACTCGCTAACTCGACCTAAGATGGAAGCAGCGTCCACTTCACACACCCTACGACTCACCGAAACCGTCACCGGAGGGCTCGCGCCCTTCCGCTACTATTGATTTTTCCTACGGAAAAATGCTGCTCCTCTCACTCTCGCCCCCACAATCACAACCATCTATATGCGAATTGGCGCTGTTTCGTATCTCAACTCCAAACCCCTTATCGAGGGGCTCTCAGAGCGATTGCTAGGAAAAGGGACCCTCACGACCGACCTACCGAGTCGCCTTGCAGACCAGCTTCATGCCGGTGAACTCGACATCGGTTTAATCCCCGTCTTTGAATCGTTTCGAAACGCTAACTACCAAGCGGTATCTACTGCGGGCATCGTTTCACGTGGCCCTGTTTGGTCGGTTCGCCTCCTTTTTCGGTGCCCCCCGGCAAGCGTTCAAACCCTTGCACTCGATGAAGGTTCACGCACCAGCGCGGCCCTTTCCAAGGTCCTTCTTCACGATGCGTTGGGATCGATCCCAACCCTCCTCCCCTTTCCGATCGGAGAAGCTCCCGAGAGCATTGATGCCGATGCCGTTTTAATCATCGGTGACCGGGCGATGCATCCCGAGATTTACCTTAGAGACTTTCCCTGGAACTGGGATCTTGGAGAGGTTTGGTGGAGGGAGACGGGACTCCCTTTTGTTTTTGCCCGTTGGATTGCGAGGAGTCACGAGTTCGCAACCGAGTCGATCGCTAGGCTCCTTGATCAAACGCGGCAGGAAGGAGTCGATGCGATCGAAAACATCTCCCGTCGAATTCATAGCGACTATCAGTTAACTCCGACTCGATGTTACGAGTACTTAACTAGGTTTATCCATTTCGAATTGACAGAAGATGCCCAGCGTGGCCTTGATGAATTTCGACGGAGATGTCACGATTTGAAGTTGATTTCTTAAGATCTTTCACATTAAGTGGTTCCGAAAATGATTTCTAGAGCAGGGGTGGTCGACGGCATCTTAGAGGGAGTCCTTGCAGGTCGACGCTTGAGCCCCGAGGATGCGGCTTCCCTTTTGGAGAGCAATGCCCTCGCCAAAATTGGACGAGCAGCCAATGAAATAACCCACCGGAAGCATCCAGAAACATATCGAACCTATAACGTCGATCGAAACATCAACTACACCAACGTCTGCACCGCGGTCTGCGACTTTTGCGCGTTCTACCGAAATCCCAAAAGTGAAGAGGGATACGTTCTCCCTCGGGAGGAGTTGCTCGCCAAGGTTCGAGAGACGGTCGAATTGGGGGGGAATCAGATTCTGATGCAGGGTGGACTGCATCCGAAGTTCACGATCGAGTGGTACGAGGAATTGCTTCGAGATATCAAGTCCGAGTTCCCCGAAGTCAACATCCATGGCTTTAGCCCCCCAGAGATTCATCACTTTACGAAGGTGAACAAACTCCCTCTCCCGACGGTTCTCGAACGTCTGCGAGAAGCGGGGCTCGGGAGCATCCCTGGGGGAGGGGCGGAGATCCTGGTCGACCGAGTTCGAAGCGAGATTACGCGTGGCAAGGTGATGAGTGACGATTGGCTGGAGGTCATGCGGCAATGGCATCTGATGGGTGGCATCAGCACGGTCACGATGATGTTCGGGCATGTCGAAACACTAGCGGACCGCGTTGAACATCTCGAACGAGTTCGACGGTTGCAGGATGAAACCGGGGGCTTCACCGCGTTCATCTGCTGGACTTTTCAACCCGATCACACCGAACTCTCCCATATTCCGCCGACCGGTTCGTTCGAGTATTTGAAGACGCAAGCGGTATCCCGACTTTATTTAGACAACATCCCGAACATTCAAAGTAGCTGGGTAACGCAAGGACTCAAAATCGGTCAGCTTGCGCTGGAGTATGGTGCGAACGACATGGGGTCTCTCATGTTGGAAGAGAATGTCGTCGCCGAGGCGGGGACCGTTCATTACTTAACGCTCGATCAAATCCGTTCCGCGATCGAGGAGCTTGGGTTCGAAGCCCGTCAGCGAGACGTGTTCTATAAGCTCGTTCCCTCCGAATTGGAAAGGAAAGCGATTGAAGCGAATCGAAAAGCCGACTCGCTTAAGTCCCCCCTCCCGATCGTCTAAACGCATAGGAGTAGATCATAACGATTGCTCCGGTTGCCAGGAGAGACCATGGAAACCATTCGGAGGGTGTAAAGACCCGGTTCTTAACCGCCGGTGTTTGAGGGGAAGCAAAGAGTCCCGTGTTCGCTTGTTGCACGGACGGCATTTCCGTTACCTTCGTCGTCAGAACAGCACTATCGATCAACAAGCATTCAACTCCCACAATCATCAACACGATTCCAACGGCGCAAAAGAAGGCCCGCCATAGAGTCGCCGGACTAAACATCGAAATCCTCTTCAATTCCAGATACGTGATTTTGATCGTGCGCACACCACGCGTTTCCTACGGGACTCCTTCCAATCGACTCGATCGGATGTTGGATCGCCAAGATTTCGAAATTCCTCAAATATTCGGATCGTAGGGGAGGGGGAAGTTTGAAGTTGGAAGTTGGAAGTTGGAAGTTTGGGGTGGGGCTGGGGGTGGCCTGACGCATCGGTGGTAAGAGGGTGGACGCGAAGCGTCCC
>CAYMXM010000383.1:0-5411 GCA_964394065.1 uncultured Pirellula sp.
GTAGAGCACTTCCTTGGTAAGGAAGAGGTCATGGGTTCAAGTCCCATCAGCAGCTCTGTCGACACTGGCCTGGTTTGTCGGGCGCGGTGATAATCACCGGACGGTCTGACAAGCAGTTTGGTGGCGGTCGTGACACGGAGTGGTCGCCAGCAGATCTTACGACGGAGCGGTAGTCAACTAACTGGTTGCGTTGTGTTTGCCCCGGCAAAGATGACACGGCGCAGTGTTCGAGTTTTTTATTAGTTTAGGTGTTGTGAGTTAATAATGGCCAAAGAGCAATTTGAGCGTACCAAGCCCCACTGCAACGTAGGAACAATCGGTCACATCGACCACGGCAAGACAACCACCACCGGTGCGTTGCTTGCAGTTCAAGCCGCAAAGGGCTTGGCACAAGCGAAGTCGTACGCTGATATCGCTAAAGGTGGAACGGTTCGGGACGCGACCAAGACGGTTACGATCGCTGCATCCCACGTGGAATACGAGTCGGAAACCCGGCACTATGCCCACATCGACTGCCCCGGTCACGCGGACTTTATCAAGAACATGATCACCGGTGCTGCTCAGATGGACGGCGCGATCTTGGTCGTCTCCGCTGCGGACGGTCCTATGCCTCAGACCAAGGAGCACGTTCTCCTTGCTCGCCAGGTGGACGTTCCGGCGATCGTTGTCTTCTTGAACAAGTGCGACCTCGTCGACGACGAAGAGCTTCTCGAGTTGGTCGAATTGGAAATCCGTGAGCTTCTCAGCAAGTACGGCTTCCCAGGAGAAGAAACCACGATCGTACGTGGAAACGCAAAGGCTGCTTATGATAGCCCTGCGGATCCCGTCGCCAGCAAGTGCATCAGCGACTTGGTCGCAGCGATCGATTCCGATGTCCCACAACCGGTTCGTGAAGAAGACAAGCCTTTCTTGATGGCGATCGAAGACGTTTTCTCGATCGAAGGTCGGGGAACGGTTGCTACCGGTCGTATCGAGCGCGGTGTGATCAACGTCGGTGAAGAAGTTGAAATCATCGGTTTGATGGAAGAAAAGAAGAAGACCACCGTCACCGGTGTCGAGCAGTTCCGCAAGGAAATGAAGACCGGGAAGGCTGGCGATAACGTCGGTTGCCTCCTCCGAGGTGTTAAGCGAGAAGATATCGAGCGTGGACAAGTTTTGGCGAAGCCAAACTCCATCACCCCTCACAAGAAGTTCGAAGCAGAAGTTTACTGCTTGAGCAAAGATGAAGGTGGTCGCCACACTCCATTCTTCTCCGGATACCGTCCTCAGTTCTACTTCCGAACGACCGACGTGACCGGAACCGCCAACCTCGAAGGCGCAGAAATGTGCATGCCTGGGGACAACGTCAAGGTAACGGTTGAACTCCAAAAGACCGTTGCTATCGACGAAGGTGTTCGCTTCGCAATTCGCGAAGGTGGCAAGACGGTTGGATCGGGTGTTGTCACCAAGATCATCGAGTAGTTGATTGCGAGCGGCAGATATTTATGCCATTGCCTTTCGTGGCCCGGGCGTCTCGCCCGGAGTTGCAAAGGCTATTCCGGGCGAGACGCCCGGGCCACGGGTAGTTTAATATTCGCCACTCGACTAAATTGTGAATAGAAAATACGGAATCTGCCGAGAGATCGAGTCTATCGGCAGATTCTTTTAGGGGTGTAGCTCAATTGGCAGAGCACCGGTTTCCAAAACCGGGGGTTGCGGGTTCGATTCCTGCCGCCCCTGTTTGAGTCAGATTTACGAACCGCGATCGATATGGCAACGGTAGCAGACGAGTCTTCTTCTTCGCGGTCCCTCCTGGCCGAGTTGTTCACTGGAACAATCTACAAAGGGCGGCAGGGGCGCATTGTTCGGCAGTTGACCTGCCTTTCCGTCTGGCTGATGTTTTGGCTTGGTGGATGGCAGATGTTCGAGTCCCTTCGGGCCGGTTTTTTCGAGAGCCTGCGGGGGTCCCAGTACGAAAGCCTAGCTGTTTTTGGCATTCCGGCGGTTTTCGTTCTCGGTGGGACTTGGTTGGGGTATCGACTCGTCAATTGGCCTAAATTTGCTGATTTTTTGATCAGTGTCGAAGCTGAGATGACCAAGGTTTCGTGGCCGACCAAAAGTGAGCTTTACAAAGCTTCCCTGGTCGTTATATTCACCATGGCTTTCTTAGCAGTCATCCTGTTCACATTCGATTTGTTGTGGCAGGCAATTTTCGACTACTTGAGAGTTAGTTAATTAGAAATATGACGCGACGGCTGTCTTCAGTTTGTCGATAGTTATACCCACGGAAAGGTATCTCGAGAGGGATCCGGACTGTGATTTTTGTTTGGCATACGGCCAGTGAAGTGATTCACTGGTCGAAATAGCCAGGAGATTGGTCGGCATTTTGGCGTACTGGGCCTATTGGCTTAGCGTCGGGGTGGTTTGATCATTCGTCAGTACTGGCGCAAGGTTTTCGAGTGAACACTTCCGCAACAACAAACCCTGAATCGACCAACGCTGAAGATATGCGTTGGTACATTTTGAAGGTTCAGTTCAACCGCGAAGATACGATTCGCGAAGCATTGGAGAAGCGAATTCGGCTTTCTCCTTTGCAATCATCTTTTGGGGACATTCTTGTTCCGACAGAGGATGTCGTGGAGTTTACGCGAGCCGGCAAGCGCCGCGTGGTAAAGAAGAAGCTTTACCCTGGATATCTGGTGATCCGCATGATCATCAATGATGACACTTGGTTCCTCGTTCGCGAGACGACCGGTGTGGGGGATTTCACAGGTTCGGCAGGGAAACCGACGCCGATGTCCGATGAGGATGTCGATCGAATCTTGAAACTCGCCTATCCAGATGCTGATGAAGAGCAAACTCCTAAGACAGCTATTCCATTCAAGCCTGGTGATCGCGTTCGAGTCAAGGAAGGGAACTTCCAAAGTCTCGAAGGGGATGTCGATCGAATCGACGAGGCGAATGGTCGTGTGACGGTGATCATCAATATTTTTGGTCGCAGTACACCGGTCGTTCTGGATCACTGGCAGATCGAATCTCTCTAGCCCTTGCGAGCTGAGGCGTTTCGTTCACGAGTGCATCTGTGATGGTTTTCAGACGGCGTGGTGGTTTAAAACCCGTCGTAGAATCCTTCCAAATCGAGTTTTAATGGTGGGGGTAGCGAACAGCTAACTCTCCGCAAATCACGGCAAAATCACTTTAGTTTAGACAAGCGACACAAGGTTCACGGACACATGGCCAAGCAAGTCGTCGGCAAAGCGGCATTCCAGGTGCCAGGGGGGAAGGCAACTCCTGCTCCTCCTGTCGGTACCTCCCTCGGTAAGTTCGGTATCAACTTGGGACAGTTCGTCTCCCAGTTCAACGACCGAACCAAAGACTACAACGGTACTCCGGTTCCTGTTGTTGTAACGGTCTTTTCCGACCGAAGTTTTGAGTTCATCACCAAGAGCCCACCCGCAGCAGCTCTTTTGAAGATCGCTGCAGGTATTGCAAGTGGTTCCGGCGAACCTCACAAGGTGAAGGTTGGCAAGGTAACCCGCGATCAAGTCGACGAAATCTGCAAAAAGAAGATGGCGGACTTGAACGCGCGGGACCTCGAACATGCTCGACGCATGATTGAGGGGACTGCTCGCAGTATGGGCATTGAGGTAATCGGGTAAGCAAAGGAGCAAGCAGAAGAATGGTCAAAGCAACCAAAGCAATGAAGGCAATGCTTGCCAAGACACCGGGTAAAAACCCGGTACCTTTGCAGCAAGCGGTAGGACTCCTGAAGCAATTCGGTGGTCGCAAATTCGATCAGACGGTCGAGATTCACATGCACCTCGGCATCGATCCCACCCAAGCGGATCAGATCGTTCGGGGATCGGTCGTCCTCCCGAACGGGATCGGTAAGATTCAACGGGTCGTCGTCTTCGCCAAGGGAGACCTTGCCAAGACTGCGGAAGAAGCAGGAGCGGATGCCGTTGGAGCGGAAGATCTCGCCAAGCGAATCAAAGATGGCTGGCTCGACTTCGACGTCTGTATCGCCACGCCGGACATGATGGGGATCGTCGGTCCCCTCGGTAAGGTCCTGGGACCTCGCGGTTTGATGCCAGCGCCACGGGCAGGTACCGTGACGACCGACGTCGCTCGAGTCGTTAAAGAGTACAAAGCAGGTAAGGTTGAGTTCCGCAACGACAAGGGAGCAAACATCCACGCTGTCGTCGGGAAGATCAGCTTCGAAGATGCGAAGCTTGAGGAAAACCTGAACGCGTTCATTTCCTATGTACAGTCCCTCAAGCCGAACTCGGTCAAGGGAACGTATATCAAGTCGATCGCCGTTTGCGCGACGATGTCCCCAAGCATTCGCGTATCTGCGTAAGAAAGGTTGCCATGAGTAAAGTTGTTAAAAGGCTTGTCTCACGCGATATTGCCGCTCGACTGGTCGGTGTTAACGACGCGATCGTAGCGAACATCGTCGGGTTGACAGGCGAAGAGAATTACAACATTCGCAAAACATTGCGAGAGCAAGGGATCGGCATCATGGTCGTCAAGCGAACCATGGCTGCTCGCGCCACCGAAGGAACGTCGTTGCGACCTGCCTTCGATAACCTCGCGGGTAGCATCGCCGTGATCTGGGGAGGAGAGGATTTCGTCTCCCTCAGCAAGACGATCACGAAGCTGGCTGTCTCTGGGCAGTTTGCAAAGTTTGAGATCAAGGGTGGCGTCATGGATGGCGAAGCTCTCGACGAGGCTCAAGTCAAAGCGATCAGCAAGTGGCCGAGCCGACAAGAACAGATTTCGATGCTGGTTGGACAGATCCTCTCGCCGGGAGCAACCCTCTCTGGCCAATTGGTCGGTCCTGCTCGCAAGATTGCTGGTCAGGTCAAGAAGATGATCGAAGATCAAGAGGGAGCAGGCGAGTAATCGCTAGCTCGTTACATCGTACGTGGTTGAACTTCCGGTTTTCAAAATTTCTCGCCGGTGAGTTTCGTTAGTTAGTTCTTTCCAATTTGAGGATTAGTGAATTATGTCCGAGTCAGCAACCGCTTTCGCGGAAGAGATCAAGACCCTGGGCGAGAAGATCGTCGGCCTGACGCTCAAGCAAGCCAAGGAATTGAGTGACTATTTGAAGGATGTCCATGGCATCGAAGCTGCTGCAGGCGGCGCCGTTGTTATGGCAGCTCCAGCAGACGGTGGTGCAGCTCCTGCTGCTGCCGTTCAAACCGAGTTCGATGTTGTTTTGACATCGTTCGGCGACAAGAAGCTTGACGTCGTCAAGGTCGTCAAGAACCTCACCGGCCTCTCGCTCATGGATGCGAAAAAGTTGGTTGAAGGTGTTCCTGCCAAGATCAAAGAGCAAGTCTCCAAGGAAGACGCTGAAAAGGTCAAGGCAGAACTCACCGAAGCTGGTGGCACCGTCGAACTCAAGTAGTTCCAGAAACATCTCTCTT
>CAYMXM010000384.1:0-5410 GCA_964394065.1 uncultured Pirellula sp.
CGACGCTGTCCCTCGCTTACGCCACGGGTTGTGATGGAGGGGACGCTTCGCGTCCACCCCCTTACCACCGATGCGTTAGACTTACCACCTATGCGTTAGGCCAGCCCGAGCTACGGTCGGGAATGTGTGTTCATTGGGTTATGCAGCCTCGGGGGTAGAAGTGGATCGGAGGATGGGTGGTGATTCCTTGGAGTGCTGCTGAACCGATTTGAGAAAATGCGAGATGAAACGTTGGCTGTTTCCTAAATCGTAGAACTGACCCGCGACCTTCGTCGTCGCTCGAAGAAACGTCCCTCGTGGATGGCGACGGAGTTGCAATGAGAAATCTCCATCCAAAGAAAAGAGCCCCGAGGGGATCGTCGAATCGATGTCGCAACCATCCTCTCGCTCCTCTACCCACCGCAGAGTCAAACTCTCTTCCGCAAGAACCGACAGAACTGCAGCAAGAACAGCTCCGATGGGTTCTTGCAAGAGGATCTCTCCTTGACGCTCCATCTTTACTCCTAACGAAGTCGTAAACTCGCGTATCGCATAGCCAAGCTTGCCGATCGGAACTCCTCCGGCGGCTTTCGTGAGCTCATCTCCTAGCTTCAAGAACTCTTCCGCTGTGATACGTCGCTTGCTCTTGGCGGCGCTTCGCGCAATTCGGGATTGCACTTCGGGAATCGAGACGACTACCGAATAACGATGTTCGTTGCGCCAATCGGACGGCCTAGAATCGGGCTTGATGAGGGGGGCCTCCCTGAGACATGTCCCGCAATGGGTGCAGTATTTTCCCGCGCCTGGTTTACCGCATTCACCGCAATACATAGTAGGCTCTCCCCCAGGGGTTCCATTCAATCCGTTGAACTTTGCTTATGTCGCTAGGGAGGAGACTAGCGATATTGGGAGAGAGAAACAATTGAGAAATGTGGGGATATGAACCACGAATCGAACGAATCTTACGAATAGGACGATCGATAGGCAGCACGCCCTTCGTGCCTCAGGGACGTGCCACCCGGCGCCAGAGATGTTTCTACAAGGGCTACGTGAACTCGCAGCGCTGTCCCTCGCTCACGCCACGGGTTGTGATTGGGGGGACGCTTTGCGTCCTCCCACTTGCCGCCGATTCGTTCCCTCCTTCCCTCCCTCTTTGACTTTTTCGGTCTCGACTTGCGGTCGTCGATTTGCCTAGTATTGGGGGCGATGCTCGCAGGGGCTGAGCTATGCCACGGAGGGAATGATTGCAACATGAGTCGAGACATTGATAAAGATTTTGGTAAACGAACCCATCGTCGCCGATTTCGATTCGTTCGAGTCGGGCTCATCGGGCTCGTCCTTCTCCTGGCAATCATCGGGCTGGGAGTTCCTCTCGTGCTGCAGAATCGAAACTTAGCTGTTTCGATGATCAACCGGTATGGGGGGCTCGCTCCCATGCATGTCGATCTGAATCGTATCGAAGTTGGATGGCTTCAACCGGTCAAGGTCCACGGCCTTCGCTTGATCGACGACCAAGGTGCAAACCTGGTTCAAGTCTCGGAAATAGAGACCGAACTTACGCTGCTCAGTCTCCTTTCCAACTATCAAAACCTAAGGACGATCACCGTTCGCGGCGCCGAGATCCATGTCGATGTCCAACCTGGGACTACAAACATCGAAGAAGCTCTCAAGCCTTTTCTCGCATCGACTCCTCCTACCGACGCTACCGATCCGACGACTGCCCCCGCTAAGGACGGAACCATGATTCCCTTCCAAGGTCGGATCCGTATCGCGGATGCCGTCGTAAATCTCCGAGACAGTGTCGATCTGACGACCTGGGCATTGGCGATCAAGCAAGCCGACGTCCCGATGCCGACGGTTGAACAACCGATCCCACCGATGACCCTTATCGGAACGATCAGCCAAACGAATGCTGCACCCGGTGAAGTGATGCAAAGTGGTCAGTTCAACATCAAAACGGAACCCCTGGCACAACCCCTTGTCGCTGCTCTTCCCACCACGAACGGACTCGTACCACTCAAGATGGGAATCGCGACCAACGGACTCCCTCTCCATTGGTACAGCTTGATCAAACGCCGCTTTCCCGAAATCCCCATCGAATCGATCGCTGGTTCCGCCACCGTCGACGCTGAAAT
Source organism: uncultured Pirellula sp. (assembly GCA_964394065.1). Taxonomy (GTDB): domain Bacteria; phylum Planctomycetota; class Planctomycetia; order Pirellulales; family Pirellulaceae; genus JBKCUI01. Next base: position 2,115 of record CAYMXM010000384.1, read on the forward strand.
CGAACTTCACAATCAACATCAAATCCTAGCGCAAATCCGAACCGCGCAGCTCGATTCATTACAACTGCGTGCGCCTGAGTTGGTCGGGAAGCGAGGAGCTGCAATCCAACAGATCAAACTCGCCGGAACGATCAACAAAGGTCAAGATCGCATCTCGACGAACAACTTGAAGCTTGCATCCGATGTCGGAACCCTCAGCGCAATCGTCGATATGCCCCTCGAACCCAACGTACCGACCTTGACGAGCCCTTGGCTTTTGAACACCGATTACGAAATCAATGGGTCCGTCGATCTCGCTCGCGTTATTCATGTCGCTCCAGATTTGCTACAGATGCAGGATCAAGTGGAATTGAAACGGGGAGAAGCGACTCTCGTCGCGGTACAACGCCGTTCCCCTGCAGACTCTCACCTTCCCCCCTCCAGCCGCTACCAAGTCAAACTCGGTGGACTCGAAGCTAATATGGGTGGGACAAATATGCGATGGGAGGAAGCCCTCAATGCAGTCCTCGATGTGAAGCCTGTCGGGGGTGGCCAACCGAGCTTCGTCGCCAAATGCACAGCTGAGTTCTGCGATATCCAAGGAGAAGGGGATCTCCTGCAAGGCAAACTCTCGGGAAGCTTCGATCTCGCGAAGATGCATCAACGATTGTCGCAATGGTTCGCGCTCCCCTTGGAAAGCCTCGCAGGTTCTGCCGAATGCGGGATCGCTTGGAGACAAAACGAAAGCAAAGAGCTTCGGGCCAATGGAACATTGCGAACCACCCCGGTTCGGATGATCACCCAATACGGACAACTGAACGAACCTGCTTGGGAGGGAGATTTCGAAGTCGTCGCTCGCATCGATAACGGAACCATCGCCCAGATCGATCGAACGCAATTGAATCTCAACGCCAGTGGAGAACTTTTGGCTGCGACCATTCATGATCCGATTTCGCTCGCTCCTCAAGCCTCAGGTGTCGGGCAACTTCCAGCCGCTGGAGTTCAACTGAAACTATCAGGAGATCTCGATGGTTGGATGCGTCGCGCCAAGCTCTTCGCCGGAATCGATCTCGGTATTGGACTCGGTGGAGAATGCGACTTAGAAGCCAAAGGGGTGATCGACGCATCCCATGTTGAAATCACACAAGCTAAGTTCAACGCAACCAAATTCTATCTCCAGTCAGGTCAAACTCGCTTCGCGGAACCCCAAGTGGTCGGGAACTTTCAGGGGCGGGTCAACAGTCAGGACATCGCTCGCCTCCAGGTGGACAACCTTCTGATTCAGACCCTATCGTTTGCGCTGCAAGGCCGCGACGAAGCGGGGCCCGACGGGACAACGCGAATCGGGCAAGCCGGTTTTCGTGTTAACCCAACGCAACTCCTCTCGGCAATTCAAACCGAAGGAAGCGCTCCGTCCAACATCACCGTCGATGGGGATGTGACCGGGCAATTGGGTTGGCAGATCGACCCGGCACAGCTGACGTTTCGCGTCGTCGCCGATGGCAAGAACATCCGCGCCCTCCAGCATGCAGTCGAGCATGCGACCAAGCTTGTCAGCACGAGTGGAGCGCAAGGCGCCTCCCCTGAAATCCTCTGGCAAGAACCCCAAGCCAAAGTTCTCGCAAGCGGTCGCTACAACCTGTCGACCGGGCAGTTGGACCTGACCGAGTCGCAACTTCAAACCGAATGGTTCGCCTATGGTGGAAACGCAGTTCTCACCTCCAATGCAGCAGAGATGAAACTCGTCTCCAAGGGGAATGTGACTTACGACGCTGCGCAGGTGACGGAGCGTATGAGGCCTTGGACTGGAAGTTACCTAGCCGTTTCCGGACAACGAACGCAACCCTTGGAAGTTACATGGACATCGAATGCATCCACGAGTGAAAGTTGGGCGAAGTCCCTTCAAGCGCAATCGAATCTCGGTTGGGATAGCGCCAATGTCATCGGCATTCCAATCGGGAAGGCTGATGTTCCGATTCGAATCGAGAATGGTCATTTCTTAAGCAAGACGGAGATCCCCGTCTCGCAAGGTACGCTGCGATGGAATCTCGACGGAAACGTTGCCGCCGATCCGATCGCGATCGTCCAAGCTCCGGAAACGGTGATCGAAAATGTTGCGATCACTCCGCAAATGTGCCAAGGATGGTTGAAGTTTGTCGCTCCACTTCTGGCGGACGTGACGAGCGTTCAAGGGAACCTCAGCTTGCGAATCGATGAGGCGGTCATCGTTCCCACCGATCTCATGAAGCAAACGGCGAAAGGACAACTAACGGTCCATGGAGCGAACGTCGGACCAGGGCCATTGGCGGATCAGATTCTGGTTCTTGTTCAACAGATCCGCAACTTCCGCAAAGGGATCGGTGCGACAGACGGTGGTGGCCAACAAACCTCTTGGCTTCATATGCCAGAACAGAACATCGGTTTCAATGTGCAGCAGGGACGGGTCGCGCACCAGAACATGCAGATCCAAGCGGGGGATGTGGTCATCAATACCAGCGGAACCGTTGGGATCGACGGATCCCTTGAACTCATCGCCTCGGTTCCTATTCAAGCCGATTGGGTTCAGAAGGCGCCAGCCCTTCAATCGCTAGCAGGTCAACCGATCCAGATCCCACTTCGAGGGACCGTTCAGAAACCACAAATGGATTTCGCTGCCCTCTCGGGATTGGCGCAACAAGTCGCGAGTGCCGCAATTCAAAGCGAAGCGCAAAAGCAGATCGAGAAGGGAATGAACAAACTGCTTGGTCCCCTTTCAAACCAACTGGCTCCGATCCAACAAGGGGCTCAACAAATGCAGCAAGGGATTCAGCAAAACCTGCCGCAGTTGCAATTGCCAAATTTGCAGAACTTGCAGATCCCCGGTTTCGGCGGAGCCTTTGGCGGGCAACCTCAACCGCAGGCAGTGCCGCCACAGCAGTAGGAGGGGTGAGGTATAAGGTATAAGGTATAAGGTATAAGGTGTAAGGTGTAAGGTGTAAGGTGTAAGGTGTAAGGTGTAAGGTGTAAGGTGTAAGGAAGAAGAGGGCTTCGCCCTTAGGACTGTCCCGAAATAATTTCCGTGCTTCGAGGGGGGAGTAGTCGTAGGGTGTGTGAAGTGGCCGCTGCTTCCACCTCAGATCGAGCTGACGAGTCAATCCTCGTTTCTATTGCAATTACCTTTCGCACCCAAAGCGGCCACGGAACACACCGGCAGTGTAGGATGAATAGCCAGGGTAGGGTAACGCTGCTGGGCAGGGGCATCGGTGGTAAGGGGGCGGACGCTAAGCGTCCCCCCATCACAACCCGTGGCGTTAGCGAGGGACAGCGTCGCGAGTGCA
>CAYMXM010000385.1:0-5399 GCA_964394065.1 uncultured Pirellula sp.
CTCACCCCCAGCCCCTCTCCCCTAAAAGGGGCGAGGGGAGCAGAGTTCTAAAGCGTGGCGCGTTCTAGGACGCCAAAGCGGTGTCCGACGGGGACAAGCCCCGATCAGACAAGAAATATTCAATTTCCCAGAGAAAAATGCTTCACAGCGTTGCCCCAAAGGGGGCGAAGGGAGCAGAAATCTTAAGTGCGCCGCCATCTTCTTCCTCAACTCTCAAACCTCACCCCTCAAAACCTGATTCGTAAAATTCGTTCGATTCGTGGTTCATCCCCACTTGACGCTCCCTTCCCCTTACCATTAGACTAAACTAATAGTTTAGTCAAAAGGAGGTCAGCAATGGATGAAATCAGTCCCAGTGAGCGAGAACTGGACATCCTCAAGGTTCTGTGGAGCCTGGGGGAGTCCAAGGTGCGCGACGTCCACGAGGCGTTGAATGCACAACAAAAGACTGCGTTCACAACCGTACAAACCCTGCTGCGCATCATGGCCGATAAAGGGCTCGTGAAGCAGCGCGCCGAGGGGAGAACTCTTTTCTACTCTCCACAACATACCATCGAGCAAGTCAGTTCGAGGTTCTTGCGACGTGTCTTCGATGGGTCGCTCGACAAGCTTGTATTGAACATGCTGCAAGCAGAAGATGTTTCTGCTGACGAGATGCGAGAGCTTGAACGGCTCATCGCCAAAGCACGATCTGCAAAACAAAAAATGTAAAGGAACAAATCCGATGGTTTCCTCTCAACAATTCGTTATCGCTTGGATCGAGTTTGCTTTGGTTGGAGCCCTCCTACTGGCTACAACCTACCTGATCGTCGAACGCCTTCGGCAACCTGTCGATCGAATCAGCCTGATCGGCATGTGCTTCCTCACCGCCCTCTTCGTTCCTCTCCTCCTCAGCGTGACCCACGCTCCCGCTTGGCGCCTCGGACTCCTGGAGAATAAACACGCAACCTTAACCAAGGTGCAACCACTCCCTCCACCTAGTTACGATCCACCTCACCCCGACGCAAAACCAGAAACGCTGGACGAGGAAAAAGAAACACCCATCTCTTCCGTCGCGGAGCGACGCCCCGTAGTTACGGAAAGGCACGAGCCCTCCGGTGACGGTCTCCATCCCAATGATCTCGGCGCTACTCCTTCTGTCCCTCTGAATCCACAACCCGATACAAACCCGACGCGCAAGCGAGGAAACCATAGCGCTGTTGCTACTTCCGAGAATCCTAAATCCTCGAACTCTACCGCCCCTTGGTCGATCCTCGCGCTCCTTATCCTAGCAAGCCACGCTCTCGCGGTTTTTTACTTCGCCTTTCAATGGTTCACCGGAAGAATCCACCTGCGCAACATCATTCGACGCGCTCACGAATCCGAGGAACAGGTCAAGGAAGTATGGAAACAAATCACAGGTCGTCGCGGAGAATCGGTTCGGATTTTGACGACGACCGACGTCGGAACGCCGATGGTTTTCGGTTGGCTTCATCCGATCGTTCTCATTCCGGTGTCGTTGGCGAAAGGTGATCGGGACGCGCTACGATACTGTTTGGCGCACGAGTGGTCGCATGTGGCGAGCGGCGACTTGTTCAGGTGGCAACTGATCAATGCTTGTCGATATCTCTTTTGGTATCAGCCTTTGTATTGGAGACTTCGCCGGGAACTTCAAATTTGTCAGGATTTGATCGCCGACGACCTCGCTTCCGGAACCACCGATCATGGGCTTGGACGCATCGAGTATTCCGAGTTGTTGATGAAGATCGCGCAACAGGGGCATAGGGAGAAGTTTACCGGTGCAATCGCGTTGTTCGAACCCTCGAGTCAACTCGCGCGGCGCGTCCATCGATTGATCGAACAAGGACAATCGCTCCGATTGCGATCGACTCGTTCCTTTTACTGGATCGCAGGATCCTTGCTATTGGCCGGTTCGTTCTTGCTCGGAAGCATCCGGCTAGGGACTGCGCATGCCGACCAAGATGCTGCGGTCGACCCCGTGGCTTTGGAGACCCAAGCTACCGACGCATCGCAGACCGAATCGACACCTCCTGCTTCGGAAATGAGAACGTTTCGAGGACTCGTCCACGACGAAGTTGGGGATCCCGTGTCCGATGCCAAGCTCTGGCTCCAACTCGACACCGACCGCGTCGTGGCAGGAACCACCGACGAGACGGGGCGCTTCGAACTGAAGTACTCCGTCGATTGGTTGAAGCAACGTCGTATGGGGCTTATGGAAACCGTTTGGGTTCATGCACCTGGATACTACGTACAATCCCGGTATGTCTACAGCTTCGTTCGCGATACCCCCAACGAAGAGTGCAAGTTCCATTTGGTTCCCGAAACCAAATTCAACTTGAGGATCCTGGAACCCGATGAGCAACCCTCCGTCGGCTTGCTCGTCAAACCGGTGATCGGTCCTTCGGAGGTTCAAGATTCTCTCTCCGCTCACACCGATCCAGATGGGTATGTGACCTTGTCCGGTATGGAAAGTTTCAGCGTACAGTTCGATCACGAACGGTTAGGGATACAAACTTTCGAGATCGATAAGGAGGATCCGAATCGAGAACTGAAGCTCAAACCCGTTGGATCGATTCGAGGTCGGATCATCAGCCCAAATCCCGAGTGGGCACGTGGCCTCTCCGTCACCGTGAACACCAGCTCCAATGCAGAACCGCGAGAAGCGGAGCCGAAACAAGCTAATCAGGTACCTCCTGTGCTTCCTCCTGCTTTTGCTCGCCGCAGTAGTAACCGCGTTCTAGGATCTGCAAAGGCTGTTACCGACGACGAGGGGCGCTTTGAAGTCCCAATCATCGCCATTGGAACCGTAGGAAGTGTCGATGTCTTGATCGACAGAAGCCTACCAGTACGCCCACGCAGAGCGACCGAACGTTTTCAGCTGGCTGCTGGCGAAACGGTAGAAGTCGAGTACTCCCTGGTGCCGGCCCCTCTCGTACGGGGAACGGTCGTCTCCAAGTCGACAGGAAAACCTCTCCCCAATGTTGAGATTTCAATCCCTCGCACGATTGATCAAATCGGTTTCAACGGTAAGACCGATGAAAGCGGTAGATACGAGGGGCATTGCCTACCAGGTCAATTGACGATCCTCACTCTGCCTGAGGGGCTGGTACCATTGGCTATACCTCATCATGGACCTTTCGAGGTTCCTGCAGGTGTCCAAGAGTTCGAACTCCCAATCATCGAATTGCTCGAAGCGAGGGAGGTGCGTGGTCGACTGGTCGATTCCGAAGACAAACCCATTCCGAATGCGGAGGTGTATACGGAATATGAAAGACGACGTTACCGGAGTGGAAGAACCGATGCGGAGGGGCGTTTTCAGATCCAAGCTCCCCACGGGGTCGCAACCGCGTTTCATGTAATACTTGAGGGGAAGGGGGGCTGGCCGTTGGAAGTGGTCCGTCCTGATCCACTGACCCTTCGCTCTCTCCCAGAGGCGGAGATGGTACGGATTCCAAGAGGAGAAAGAAGAGAACCTAGAAAGGAGTTCGTTTTAACCGGTCGCGTACTCAACTCGGAACAACCTGTGAAGGGGGTGTCGGTCTTGCTGAGACAGTTTCCAAGCAACGATTCAACGGGAAATTCATCTGCACGGACGGCCAACATCGTTTCCCGATTTCCACTGATTGGAACCACACAAACCGATGAGCATGGGAAATATCGTTTGTCAGGTTTGAAGGAAGGAGATGAATACCAAATCGAGATCCGAACTCCTTTGGATGTCGCCGACCCAACCTGGAAACATCAAGCACCCTACACGCAGAAGATTCCTGATCAAGACGGGAAAGAGATCGCACTTCCCGATGTGAATCTCATGAAGATGAATCAAAGGATCTCGGGAGTTGTCGTCTCCAATGGAAAGCCGATCGAAGGGGCCGCGATCTCGGTGTTGCTTCGAAGTGGCGAGATGCTCAGCAGCAGGACCCAGGCTGGGCAGACGATCTGGACAGAGACGGACGGAGAAGGACGTTTTCAATTGCAAGGACTCCCCGACACACCTCTCACGATCAAAGCGATCGCAAACGATCCGAAATACTCCGGAACACTCGACGTCGAAAAGAACCAACAAGATGTCCGCATCGAGTTGGCCCCCTAATGTGGAACGGAATTCATTCCGTTAAACAACGCCTCCATCCAAAGCCCCCACCAACGCGGTGAGCCTCCCCACTCATTCATGGCTCTTCAAGCCCCCCGCTCGCGGCGAGAGGCTCGCGGAAGAAGAGAACCACGAATCGGACGAATCCTACGAATGGTAGTGTTAGGGTGCCAACTACACATCCGGTGTGTGCGTGGTCGCTTCGGGTGCGTAGGTGATTGCAATAGAAACGATGGTCGGTGTGCGAACTCGATCTAGGATGGAAGCAGCGACCACTTCACACACCCTACGACTAAAACGTGCTGCGCATTAAGAATCTGCTCCCCTCGTCCCGCTTCGGGGAGAGGGGCCGGGGGTGAGGGGTAGGAGTGCGAGAAACAATGGCCGAGTTCCTCCCCATTCCAATGAACACACAGTTGCGAAGACCTCTCCGGGCGAGACGCCCGGGCCACGTTAGTTAGGCAACCGGCACTCGAATATTCGGATCATTTTCTCACCATCTTCGAGATCGATGAAGTTCTCTCGGAGGTTCCAGCCGGCAGACTGGATCCATTCTTGGAATCGATCCCCGGTATGACGCTGTGGTTCGCTGAGAACCACGACACCATCGACTGCAAGGTGCCGGCGTAGACATGGTTCAAGGATAGGGAAGAGCTTGGGATCGTAGACGATGTCCGACCCGACGATGATCGAGAAACGTCCCAACGGGTTCTGACGATCTCGCCAGTCGAGGCGTCGCACCTGGACACGATCCAACACGGGCCAAGCGTTGTAGCGACAGACCAGCATCGCGGTGGTGGACGCGTCGGTGATGATCACCTTCGCACCTCGCATCGCAGCAGAAATACCAGCGCGTCCGCTCCCGCCCCCCAATTCGAGAATTGTTTGTTCCCTCCATCGATCGGTACCTAACTCGCGCGCCATCTTTCCGAGAAAGCAATCCATACCGACCGCCGCTCTCCATGCCGCAGCCCAAAAGGGATCGACTTCAAATCCACCTTCATCCCCTTGTTCCAGCGCTTTGAGGAGCAAGCGATCGGGATCTCGGACTCGAATCCACGGTGTCATTTCCCCCGCAATCATCGTTGTGGTCTCTTCGATCGGAACATGCCTCTCGATCCTAGCAAGGAGGGATTGTTTGTGTTGAAGCTTTGGCATGTAAGAATTCTAGTAGAAAAAGAGGAGGCTGGCTCGCCGTGGTTAGGACCCCAATGTAGAACGGAATTTATTCCGTTAAGCAACGCCTCCATCCAAAGCCCCTTCAACTCGCCGAGAGCCTCTCTCCGCATGAGGGGGCTTCGAGTTC
>CAYMXM010000386.1:0-5395 GCA_964394065.1 uncultured Pirellula sp.
CTCCCCTCGCCCCGCTTCGGGGAGAGGGGCCGGGGGTGAGGGGTAGAAGTGCGAGTAACAAAAACCTAGTTGGAAATGTTGTACTTCACGCTCCCCTCCCCGATCCGTTGGATCGCCCCCTCCCCGGAGGGGAGGGTGACTTCCCACCTACTGCGTGGTGGAAGTCACTCATTCGCCCTCGCTCCCATACTCACGGAATTAATCCCATACCCACGGAAACCTATTCCCATGCCAGACATCGACGTTCGCACGGCTAGCACCGAACCTCAGGCTCTGCCTTCGCCCGCCCCAACTTCACTCGCTACAACAGCTCCCGCTACCGATCCGGTCGAACAGCGGATCGAGGAAGCCTTGCAAACGGTCGAAATCGCGTTGAGGACCTCTACCGAACCTGCTCAAGAAGAACGCGACGGGGAGGCAAACAACCAGGATGTGGGAAACATAGCTCTTGCCCCGGAAGAAATTGCGACCCTCCAGCTCCTGGTCGCAAGATACGATCTCGTCCTTCAAGATCTGAATCGACTGAACGATCAGCTCGAAAGTTTGCTAGCCTCCGAAGGGATCAAGGGTTGCGAGTCTTAGCCCGTTCTGGGACGATTGGGGGGAGTAACTCTGCCCTATCTAGCTCCCGGGCTCGTGAGAGCCAACGGCTGGATGGCAAGCTTCCCTGATGTTTTTCAACTGTTCGCATCCCTACCGTGACCTCAGACTCCGCCAAGCCGATCCATGTACCGGATATCGCCCCTGTTCGACGTGCTCTTATCAGCGTCAGTGACAAAACGGGGCTCGAAGCGTTTGCTCGGGAGCTAACCTCCCTCGGAATCGAAATCTACAGCACCGGTGGCACCCGCAGCTTCTTGCTCGACCTCGGGTTCTCCGCGCAAGAAGTAGCTACCTACACCGGTTTCCCGGAGGTAATGGACGGCCGCGTGAAGACCCTGCACCCAAAGATCTTCGGCGGAATCCTTGCCCGGCGAACGCTCGAGGAAGACCGAAAGGCCCTCTCGGACCACGGCATCCTCGAATTCGACTTGGTCGTTGTCAATTTGTATCCCTTCGAACAGACCGTTCAAAAGTCTGGTGTAACGATCGAGGAAGCGATCGAACAGATCGACATCGGCGGCCCGAGTTTGATCCGCGCAACCGCGAAGAATCATGCCTTCACCACCGTCGCCACCTGCCCAACCCAATACGACTCGATCCTAGACGAACTGAAGTCCCACCAGGGGACCACCCTCGCATTGCGGCGGAAACTCGCAGCAGAGTGCTTCGCCCAAACGGCTCGGTACGACGCCTGCATCGCGGAGTACATGCAGGAACAACTCCAAGCGAGCGGGGCGGAATCCTCGTTGGAGATGGTCCCCAACGTGACGATCTCCATGCACTTGAAGTCGTCGCTCCGATACGGCGAAAACCCCCACCAGTCGGCAGCCCTCTACCGCTTGCCACGCAAGAAGCTCGGCTCCCTGGTCGATGCGGAACAACTCAACGGGAAAGAGCTTTCCTACAACAATCTCCTCGACCTCGACGCGGCCCTACAAATGGTCCGTTGCTTTGCGAAGCCATCGGCGGTGGTCATCAAGCACAACAACCCATGCGGTGCCGCCTCCGCGCATAAAGCCTCCTTCGCCTGCCGCAAAGCACTCGATGGAGATCCGCAAAGTGCCTTCGGGGGAATCATCGGCTTCAACTGCACCGTCGATGGAGAAGCTGCCGAAGTCCTCAGCACCCCCGGTTTGTTCGTCGAAGCGATCGTCGCACCTGACTTCACCGACGAAGCGGTTCAGATCCTCAAGACCAAGCCGAAGTGGCGTGAAAACGTCCGCCTCATGGCAACCGGTCCCCTCGGAAACCAACCGCGCGAGTTGAACTATCGCTTGATCAGTGGCGGAGTCCTCGTTCAAGAAGCGGACAACCAACCCCCGACAAATCTCGATTGGAAGACGGTCACACAAGCCGAAGTGGCAAGCGAGCTCTGGGACGACATCGCGTTCGGTTGGGAAATGGTCCGCCATGTGAAGAGCAATGCAATTGTTCTAGCGCGCGATGCGGCTCTCGTCGGTGTCGGTGCGGGGCAGATGAGTCGCGTCGACTCGGTCGAGATCGCGATCGAAAAAGCAGGCGACCGCTCTGCGGGGAGCATTCTCGCCTCCGACGCGTTCTTTCCCTTCGCTGACTCGATCCACCGCGCGGCGAAGGCTGGGATCATCGCCATCATCCAACCGGGAGGATCGCGCAAGGATGATGAGGTCATCGCAGCTTGCAACGAATATCGCATCCCGATGATCTTCACCGGTCGACGACACTTCAGGCACTAATCCGATGGAAACACCCTCGTTCGATGCCCTTCGCATCGCAGGATTGGAAAGCCGACGCCGCGACGACCTAGCGCGACTCATCGAACGCTTCGGTGGAGTCCCTTTCGTCAGCCCCTCGATGCGCGAGATCCCGATAGAGCGGAACAAGGAGGCGATCGACTTCGCCTATCGCGTCATGACGGGAGAAATCGGCGTCGTCATTTTTCTAACCGGCGTCGGCTTCAAACAATTGATCGCAGCGATCGAGCCTCATATCGATAAGCAACGGTTTCTCGATTCTCTCTCCGATATCATCACAATCGTCCGAGGCCCTAAACCGGTCGTCGCAATGCGAGAATTCGGATTGAAACCGACCTATCGCGCTCCCGAGCCGAACACATGGCGGGAGGTTCTCCACCTCATCGATCAGCATGTACCGATCGCGAACCAAGTCGTGGGCCTTCAAGAATATGGGGTTACGAACCATTCGTTGGTCGCGGGCTTGGAAGCTCGCGGAGCGAACGTCGCCCACGTTCGCGTCTATCAGTGGGACTTCCCCACCGATGTCGCTCCACTTCGGGAGAATATCGAAGCCCTCTGTCGGTTGGAGCGGGATTGCCTGATGTTCACCAGCGCGCATCAAGCGGTCAACTTGATCCGCATGGCCGAAACGATGGATTTGGAACCTCAACTACGATTAGCTCTTCGCGAAACGGTGATCGCTTCGATCGGCCCGACGACGACCGAGATGTTGCAGCATTTAGGACTCCCCGTCGATATCGAGCCCGAGGTTTCGAAGATGGGACAACTCGTACAGGCGGCTGCGGAGAAAACGCCCCGCATCCTCAAAGCAAAGCGGTTTGTGGGGAGAGCGACTTCGGTGCATCCCAATGTTTCTTCGAACACCAATACAACCAGAGACGGCATGGGGGATGCGTTGCAGACAAGCGAATTTATTAAAGCGTGCTACCGCCAACCGACCGATATAACCCCCGTATGGTTGATGCGGCAAGCAGGACGCTACATGGCGGAATACCGCGCGGTGCGCGAGAAGCTATCCTTTTTAGAGCTCTGCAAGAACCCGGCTCTTTGCGCCGAGGTGATGGTGACGGCGGTAGAGAAACTCGGTGTCGATGCAGCGATCATCTTCTCCGATCTGCTGCCGATCCTCGAGCCGATGGGATTCCATCTGGAGTTCGCAGCCGGGGATGGGCCGGTGATTCACAACCCGATTCGAACGGCGTCCGATATCGATCGCGTACAGGTCCTTGAGGAAATGGCACCGTTGCAGTTTGTCGCCGATACCGTTCGGCTGACGCGAGCAGCCCTTCCTCCGAAGATCCCGGTGATCGGTTTTGCCGGTTCACCTTTTACGTTGGCAAGCTACATGATCGAGGGTGGTGGATCTCGGAATTACATCCACACCAAAACGTTGATGCACGGTGATTCCGAAGCGTGGAATCTTCTGATGAGCAAACTTGTCGATTCGATCGCTCTTTATCTGAACTCTCAGATCGCATCGGGTGCGCAGTGCGTTCAGCTTTTCGATTCCTGGGCGGGATGCTTATCTCCGATCGACTATCGGGACCACGTGCTGCCTCATATGGTCCGTTTGCTCGAGTCTATTTCACCCACGGTTCCAGTGGTCAATTTCGCAACTGGGAATCCGATGTTGGTCTCAATGTTGCGAGGAGATAGCCGAACGGTGGTTGGGTTGGATTGGCGGGTGCCGCTCGACATCGGCTGGGATTGGGCCGGGAGCGACCGAGCCGTTCAAGGAAATATGGACCCAAGCATTCTCTTTGCAGGCACAGAAGCGATTCGCAAAGGGGTGAAGCAGGTGCTGGACTTAGCCGACGGTCGCCCAGGGCACATCTTCAATCTGGGGCACGGAATCATGCCAGGGACTCCGGTCGACAACGTGATCGCCCTCGTCGACATGGTGCACGAGATGACCGATCGACGTACCAAGGGAGCATAACAGGGTGAAGTTTCGAGACGTCTCTCTCCTTTCGGTTGGTTATCTTCGTCCACCTGAAGTGATCACATCGGATGAGATCGAAGATCGGTTAGCTCCCGTCTATGAACGGCTTCGATTGCCGCAGGGGCGATTAGAGGGGATGAGTGGGATCCGGTCTCGGCACCTCTGGTCCGCAGGGACTCGCATCACTGACATGAGTGCGAAGAGTGCGCAGCTTGCATTGGAGGGAGCAGGATTGAAGCCCGAGCAGATCGGCTGTTTGATCCACGCCAGCGTCTGTCGCGAGTACCTCGAGCCGGCAACTGCATGCCGGGTTCATCACTTGGTCGGCATTCCCTCGGAGGCATGGGTCTACGATGTTTCCAACGCCTGTTTGGGAGTGATGAACGGAGCGGTTCAGATCGGGACGTTGATCGATGCGGGGATGATCGATGCGGGGATCGTGGTGGGAACAGAGGATAGTCGCGGTTTGCTCGAAGCGACCTTAGCGCAGCTCCTCGGAGATGAGACCTTGACCCGTCAAAGCATCAAACCCGCTTTTGCGTCCCTGACGATCGGATCGGGGAGCTGCGCTTGGGTTCTCGGGCGCACCTCGTTGTTCGGGAAAGGGAAGGGTTCGCGAATCGTCGGGGCGTCGGCGGTGGCGCGGACCGAGTATCACGGGCTGTGTCAAAGCGATACCGATCAAGCGGGTGGAGGGATGAATCCAACGATGCAGACCGATTCGGAGTTGCTGCTGGAGGCGGGGATTGCGACGGGAGCGGAAGCTTTTGCGCAACTCCTTGCGGAGGTCCAGTGGGAGCGAGGGATGATAGACCGGACCGTATGCCATCAAGTTGGAACCGCGCATCGGAAGCGGATGCTTGAGAAGTTAACGCTCCCGATGGAGCAAGATTTCTGCACCTTTGAAACGTGGGGAAACACCGGCTCGGTCGCGTTGCCCACCGCGCTTGGGGTAGGGCTGGAGCAGAACTGGTTCCCAGAGGGGGCCAAGCTCGCCTTGTTAGGTATAGGCTCCGGCCTCAATTCCGTCATGCTCGCGGTCGAGTTTGAGCAAATCGGGGCTCTCAGCGCCAACGTGGCACTTGAACAGCCCTGAGGTAGAGACCGGCTCACA
>CAYMXM010000387.1:0-5391 GCA_964394065.1 uncultured Pirellula sp.
GCTGGTAACTCGAACGCTTCTGCGATCCCTCCGGGATCGTTGACGCGTCGTCACGATTCACCGGCGGTGGCGCTGCGCTTACCACCGGCTAATGGCTGTAATCCCTTCGGGATACCAGAGGGATGCAAAACTTATCCTCAAGTTCTCCTCTGCGATTCTCTGCGTCCCCTGCGGTTAAAAACGGAATAAATCCACGCATTCAACATTTCGTGTCAACACCGACTTTTTGACAGCCCTGGACAAGCCTCACCCCTCAAGCCTGCTCCCTACAACCCCTACAACCCCCAAACCTTCACCAACCCCTGCCGATCCCCTTTAGAAAATCCCTCGGTTTTCCCGTCAAAGCGTAGGCGTGGGGTAAATTCTCCTGGGCAGTAAAAGACTGCTGGTTACTCCAAGTTCTCTTCTTTCGCCGATTGGGATATCGTCATGGCTCGCACACAAAAAGCTGGTTCTGAAATCGTCACCGTCGACCGTCGCAGTACGGACCGTCGCCAAGCGGAAGCCAACAAAGACCAGCTCAAGTCGATCATCGCCGCAGAAAAGAAAAAGGCGAAAGTCCAACGCCGACGCCAGATCGACCCGACCACTTGCGAGCGAGATTATTCAAACGACGAAGTCGAGTTCATGAAGGCTCTCGAACAATACAAACGATCCAGTGGTCGGATGTTCCCAACCTGCAGCGAGATCCTCGAAGTCATCCGAGCCCTCGGATACGTCCGACCAGAAACCAACTCCATCGAGCCCACCCCAACCAGCGCTGAACCTCAATCGGAATAATCGTGTGATGGGGGCTTTGCGCTTTAGATCACCGCTCCCCTCGCCCCTTTTAGGGGAGAGGGGCTGGGGGTAGCCTGACGCATCGGAGTTAAGGGGGGGGACGCGAAGCGTCCCCCCAATCACAACGCTTGGCGTAATCGAGGGACAGCGTCGCGAGTGCACGTAGACCTTGTTGTGGGCTCAGGTCTCGGGTGGCACCTCCCTGAGGCACGAAGGGCGTGATGTGAGACCTGGGATGGATGCGTGGTTGCCGGCGCTGTCCCTCGCTTACGCCACGGGTTGGGATTTTCGGGCCAAGAGACAAGGAAGAAAAGGAAGACATCCGATTCCTATTTTGTCTGTAGAGAAACCTGTTCTGGTGGAGACTGGTTTTCCTGTGAGGAGACTTGTTCCGCTCTTTGAACCACATCCTCGATCGCTTTGACTAGCAATTCTCGTTCATCTGCGAAAAACTTTCCGTTCTCCTTCGAAGACCATTTCTTCAAAAGTGCTAGCGCAATATCGGCTTCCTGCAAAGCCTCCTGACGTTCGCTCTTATCGACCGTTTTCATTTCTTGGAGAGCTGCAATTCTCGTCTTCACTGCGTAGGCGACGAGTGGTTCTACTTCTTCTGCTCCATTGGAGGCTATTTTTTGGTATCCACGAACGGCAATCGCCGCCGTTTTAAACGCTTCCTGGGGGCGCCCCTGCGCTTGCTGAGCTTGTGCAAGGAAGACATGAGCATCTGAACCCGTTTTCTCCAAGAAGTATTTCCCATCGGGATCCGTGGGGCGGGGGGCCGACTCGAGCAGTTTGATGGCTTGCAAGAAATCCCTTTCCGCCTCTTCGTGCTTCTGTGCAAAGAAAAGAACCTTACCCCGGTTCGAATAGGCCATAGCTGTGAGCGTGGGGTCCCCCAAGCCATTTCTCTGAAGGGCAATTTTCGATTGGATATTTGCGGTTTCCTCGGTAATCATTTTATCTATAGTTTCGCTCGACTGCCCAAAGGCCTTCAAACCGAGACAGCTTAGGCTGGTAGCCAGCAACATTGTGAACCAAAGTTTTTTCATTTTTATTCCTTAATCCTTAGTAATAAAGTCTTATCAACAATCTGCGGTAATCGGTGAAATCTGCGGATGAATTCTTATAACACTTCGATTGAGTCGAAGAACCAATCCAGCTACTTGCTGGGTGATGGAGCGACCACTCCCTCTTTTTTGACTCGGGTCAAGGTTATTATTGAGCCGGATTGATACCACAGCATCGGCTTGTTTTTTGAGAAAAGAATGCGAACACGAATTTTTTCTGTACGATCGCTGATCTTGTTCGCCATGAAAATTTCAATCCGATCGACGTTGTCTTTGGATAGCTGTTGAAGTACGAGTCGTGGGCCGACAACCTTCGCGGTAAAAGACGCACCAAACATGTCCACACCCAATGGGTGCACTTGGGTGATATCTCCAAGTGTTGTCACGTTCAGTTTTTCGTTGATGTCATCCCCCTTTCCTACCTCAAATTGCTTGAATCTTAAAGTGCAACCGCGATAGAAGTTATCTTTGTATTCCCATTCACCCTCAAGGGTTTGAAGAATTTCCAGAACGCGTTCAGCGGGAACTTCCGTGGATTGTTGTTCTACGGACGGTTTGGGCATGTCATCGGCCAACGCGGGAAGATGGGAATGTGTGGAAATTCCCATGACTGTGGCAATAAATGTCAATAGTTGTTTTTTGGATGTAAATGTAGTACGCATGAAATTGATCCTTGAAGGAAACGAGGAGTTGAGACGAAGTAGAAGTGTTCAAATCGGACGTTAAGGGTTAGACTCCGATATCTCGGAGAGTACCTGAAAGGAAATAGATGGCATTCTTTGGGTCAGCTCATGGCAATAGGTCTGGAACTCTTCCGGTGTAAAGGAAAAATAAGCGATTCTGAGGGTTTGGTCTGCGAGCAGTTCACTCTTTCGCTGAAGATCGGCAGTCTGTTCCTCCGTTTGAATACTCTGCCATCGTTTTGGGTTTCGCAGATGCTCTTGCAACTTCAGCTCCTCTGCTACTTCTTGGGCGATCCTTTGATGAATCATTTTTTTCGCCCGATCCGGGTTGGTCGATCCGATGTCCGTTATGAACATAGGGTACGAGATGGGAGCATCGGATTTTAGGACGTAAAGATCTTCCTTGGGTTGCTGTTCAGCTTGGGCTTGCATCACAGCGTCGGTATGGCTGTTGACTAGCTGCGCGAGGTCCTTCACGATGTTGCGTTCCAAATGGGCCACGAGTCGTTCGTAGGTTACCTTGCGAATCGCGGACAGGGAGGCATCGTTCGGAAGACTGCAGTACTTTCTTAGCAATGCCATATCCTGTTCCGAAATCCTGTTGCCTCGTGCGATTCTGGTCACCAAGGCCAAATCACTATTTCTACACGCTATAGCTAGCGCGGTATCGCCAGATGTCGATTGAAAGCTGAGGTCTACCCCGCTTAGAGAAAGGAAGTGTAGCATCGTCAGATCACCCGCAATCGCTGCGACGTGAACTACTGCATTGCCATCCGCATCTAGGCAATTCCAGTCGAGAAGATAGTGGTTCGCGAGGTACGCAATACAGAGTGCGTTTTTTGTCTTGACCAGCAAGTGCAATGGGGAATTTCCGGCCTCGTCCACTTCGCGCCCCGACTTTAATCGAGTCCAGCCGTGAAGACGC
Source organism: uncultured Pirellula sp. (assembly GCA_964394065.1). Lineage (GTDB taxonomy): Bacteria > Planctomycetota > Planctomycetia > Pirellulales > Pirellulaceae > JBKCUI01. Next base: position 3,456 of record CAYMXM010000387.1, read on the forward strand.
AGATCCTCTTCTCGTCGGTCCTCTGGAAGGAGTGGTAGATCGAAGTTCTCAATTGATTGCAACCCTTTCGCGATCTCGGGCATCAGCACAATCTCAATGGGTTTAATCTCCATTCCTGCTGGGTCCTTCAATGTTTCTCCCCTTTCGACAGAGAGGACGAACTGGGCGATGACAGAGGGTGCAACATGGGATCGCGGATCGAACAGTATCGTTCTCTGGGCGGCTCGTATCGCCTTTCCATTCATTCCAGAGTTGGCAAAAATGGACGCCAGGGCTTCATACGCATCTGCGAAGTAGCGGTCGGAGGAAAACGTATGAATCCATTGTTCAATTACCATCATCGTGGCCTTCTCCATATTTTCCGGATGGTCCTGAACCTTACTCCTGATTCTATAGACAATCTCGGCAACCAACTTGGACCGTTCGGGATTGAATCGTTGAGCGTCGAACGCTTCGAAAGCTAATTTATGTGCCGTAGGAAGTGCTCTTTCGTCCTCCAGGTAAAGTAGGTACTCCGCCACTGCGAATTTCAGGAAGGAGGAAGACTTCACCACTTCGATACAGCGTTGTTGTGTTTCTGGAGTGGGAGCACCTTGAAGCTCCAAATAGAGGGCGACATCCTCTCGGTTTGGAAAACGCTTGAGTTGTTGCAAGGTCGATTGAATAGCATCCTTCTCACCTGTTTTTGCTAACAGGCAGGCGAGAGCGACATAAGGATGATCCAACCCGTCGTCGAGTTCCGTCGCCTTTTCAAAGTGTTTTCTGGCCGTGGTGAGATCGCGGCGGAGGAAATAGTTTCCGAGCGCGTATTCCTTCTCGGCTTGAGGAACATTGGCCTTGCCGATCTCGACCGGGATCTGTTCATCGGAGAGTGATCTCAGTTTCTGTGTGTCGATCCAACCCTCCATAAACTGGTTGTAGACGAAGCAACGTTCATCGCGGATTTCACTCACCTTCAAGAGGGTACCAAAGGGAGCTTTGGTATCGGGGCCTTCGGCGGTCGGTTGGAGCGTACATTCCAGTCCAAGACAGAGAACGCGATCGTGCAAACGAATCTTGACGGGCTCTTGATCCACTCCCCAAGCCGTGGACATCATCGCCAACAGGAGGGGGACCAAGAGAGTTCGAAAGAGAAGTACCATTGGAGATGTTCCTTGGTTGGAGACAAAAGACTCTCTGTGCGTTGCCGGCCAGGAGTGGGGAAGTCGTTCTTGCAAGAGTTCTAACCCGCTGGCGTTACGCCAACGAAATTTTTGCGAGTAGCATTTTCAAGTCGACGCGCCCCATTGTGGCTCCCAACCTATGTCACCTTGGGGCTCCGCCTGGGCTGTCAAAAAGTTGGTGTTGACATAGTTTCTTGAGTGTCCGTTTTTATTCCTCTCGATGCTCTTCCGTCCGACCGGGGCTCGCCCCCGTCGGACGCCGCTTTGGCACCCTAGAACGCGCTGCGTTTTAGAGCTCTGCTCCCCTCGCCCCGCTTCGGGGTAAGGCTTAAAAGAAAACGCAAGGGCGCAGAGAAGAAGATAGTTGCGTCTCCGTGCCTCCCCCATAGCGTCCGCAGCGTCTCCACGCACGATCATCCAATGCCCACTATTCCCCAATCCTGTTCTTCCTGAAAATCCTGTCAGATCGAAACGGGCTGGATGAAGCCACCCTAGAACCCCCAGAACTCAAATCAAAGAGGCCTGACCCCTTTGATTGTCCTCTACCCACATCCTCCACCACTGTGACGCGCAGCGTCGCCCCATCCCAACCCGTGGCGTTAGCGAGGGACAGCACCCGAGATCACGCCTCCAACTCCTCCCCCGCCAAGCACCCAAGGGACGTCTCCCACGTAGCATCCGCCACCTCTCCGTACACGATCATCCAATGCCCACTATTCGTAAGCGTACGATGGGCGTTTCGGATTTTGGCTGCGCGATGGCGATTTGAGTTG
>CAYMXM010000388.1:0-5379 GCA_964394065.1 uncultured Pirellula sp.
AGATCATCGCTTTGCGATTCAAAGACATACGAATGTTTCGTAGCAGTTTTCAAATCCAATTCTTGCCTGACTTACCCAAATTACGATCTTTTTATCAGGCCAGCGCAGCCCCCTCATCCCCAGCCCTGGCTCGCGTCCTTACCTGCTACAATTTATCTCCCCATTCCCCCCAAGCTTGGTCTGAACGTAGCACTGGAGCCTGACAATCGAAATGTCGTACCACCTTCATAATCATCGAGAGCCTGTACGAGATGTTGGGGGGCTTGTGCGTGGAAGCGTTCTCATGGCATTCCAGATGCTCGCGATCGTTTTCCTCTGGGGGAACATTCTGCCGATCGCGTCGGCTCAATCCCTCAATCGGCTGACGACCTACGAGCCAGGGATATATCGGTTCATCACCGATACCACGAGCAAATCTTTGCAACCAGGAGGTCATGAGATTCGGATGATGCTCGAGACGGATATTGGTACAGGGGGGCACCACCGACTCCACATCCGGATTACTCCCCATAATGCGGGGCGATTTGCGACGAGTGGGGATGTGGAAATTCGGTGCAAGCCTTGGTTCACAACGGAATTCGAGAACTGCGAGGCCTCGATCGTCATCCCGGTCCTTGCCGGGGAGACCGAAGCGAACGGGAGTGCCTTGCTGAAGTTCTCATCGACAGGCAATTACTATGCTTACTACGAACTGCGGACTTACTTTGAAGGTCGATTTCGACCGGAAAGTTCGACTCGCATCCAAAATCAACGTTCCGCTGCGTCTTATTCCCATCAAAGTTTGAAGCAGCGTCTCATATTGATCTCGGAACGCTCCGAATCTTTGAATAGTGGGCGCACCGAAGCGATACGCATCTTTCAAACCTCCCCCGATCGTTGGTACTCGCCTGCTAAGACCGCAAAAGACGAGCGACATGGCTTTGGTTGCATCGAACGCCTACCCAACAATTGGCTTGAACTCTCCAACTTCACCACGATCCTGATCGACGCGCGGGACGTTCTCACCTTGCCCGATGCAAGCGTGTCGGTACTGAACCATTACGTCCAAGGAGGAGGGCGGCTCGTAATCAATCGAACCACGGACCAGTCGAAGGTTTTCGAGAAATTGACGCGAGGAGTCGACTACCCGATTCAGGGGGACATTCAATTTCCCCAGACGCAGTCTTCGGCAGGCACATACGAATACACTTCTACGGGTAGCAGGCCCGATCTCCTCTCCGACGAGTTCGATCTCCTTCCAGGAACCTCCTGGGATATGTTTTGTGAATTGGTATTCGTTGACTACCAGAACTACGATTGGATGGTCACGCCGGGAGGCTTGGGGACTCCCGCGTTGCCATGGATTTCGTCCGAGGAGTTCACCGATGCGTTGATCGACACAGGGTTATCGTACGTCGATTCCCAGATCCCCCTCTGGAATAGTCTTCATAAGGTATGGAGAAACCTCGAGTTTGACGCGGCTCCGGTGGAGGAGGCTGGAGGGACCGAGGGGCGTACGTTTCCCGACACAGCATTTACGGTTCGCATGGGGTTGGGCTCTATTCACTTTCCACGTCGCTTTCAAGCGAGTGACCACGATGACTTTCCGGATGGAATTACGAACCATGGCGATCGTTTTTCCGGGGGGATCGACGACGATTACTGGAGGTGGTTGATCCCCACGGTCGGGAAGACACCAGCGTGGGCGTTCTTGATATTCGTCGGTGCATTCGTCGGGGTGGTCGCACCTGGATTGATGGCTTGGAGCAACCGAACCAAGCGTCGGGTGTGGCTTCTCCTCCTCATGCCGGTCTTCGCATTGCTGGCAACCCTCGGATTATTCACATTTGGCTTTATCAACGACGGTATGGCCTCGATGACTCGCATCCGTTCCTATACGGTCTTAGACCGGGATGGCAACGGAATGGCTTGGTCTCGGCAGACTTGCTTTACCGCCTTTATTCCCGACGGTGGTATGCCCTTTGGACCGGAGACCATGGTGAACCGTATCGTCGCTAGGTCGGAATTGGGGGACATTGTCTATGCGCAGAAGTTTCAGGGGGACAAACAGGTTTACACCAACTATCTCCCCGCTCGACGGCAAACCCAGTTTGTCCTCCTTCATCCGATACGTGCCCTAAAGCTCGCTGAATCGGTCGTGTTGGATGGGGACACCCTTCGGATCAAGAACGAGACCGATTACGCTTGGCGGGGAGGTGTCTTCGTCGATCCAACCCACCGAACCTTCGCGCTCGATCGATTGGAGCCAGGGGCATCGGTAGAGCTCCAACCGATCGATCTCGACGACGCTCGGATGAAGTTGATGCAGCTGCACAATCAAGTCCCCCTTCAAGCCCCACTCGATGCGCCGACGGGGAATCAGAAGTCGCTGGGTGAATTCTTTTTTGGTTACTCCCGCTACCGGTCCCCCACGAGCCAAGGGCTTCAGGAGGAAGATCTCTGGTCCGATATCATTCGACTCTCTCCTAATAAGCATTTAAGCTTTGCCATGTCGACAGGGACTCACCTCCCACCTCCGAAGAATTCTTTCGTCCTCTACGTCGAGCAAGCCCCTCATTTGGAGAAATGCTTGCCGAAGGGGGAAGAAGTAGAAAGCTTGCACGGCATCGCAGGGTATTGGTAGGAGGCTTAAGGAATGAGGAATGAGGAGTGAGTTTAGAAGTCACCGCTCCCCTCGCCCCTCTCCCCGAAGCGGGGCGAGGGGAGCAGAACATTTTATGGGGCTATGCTCTACCTAAAATCCTAAGAGAGTTTACGAAGAAAGTTCACCAGTGACCGAATCGGCATCGACGAAACCTGTAGCTTGGATCACCGGGAGCGGGGCGAAACGGGTCGGGCAAGCGATTGCTCGGGAGTTTGCCAGCGCCGGGTACCGTATCGTCATCCACGCAAACCACTCGGTCGAAGAGACGCGGCAATTCGCGGAAGAGTTGTTGAGCGAAGGTAATATGCCATTGCTTGTAAATGGAGATGTAAGCGATCCGAAGACTTCGAGAACGATCGTAGACCTAGTCCTCGCAACGATGGGCCGGCTGGATGTCTTGGTCAATTCCGCAGCGGTTTGGAATTCGCAACCGTTTGAAGAGATGACCGCGGAGGATATACGGAAGGAGTTTGAGGTGAACACCCTCGGGACTCTTCTCTGCAGCCAAGCGGCCGGGCTGGCGATGGTGAAGCAGCCGACCGGGGGAGCGATTGTTCTTATCGGAGACTGGGCGGTACAGCGCCCCTACCCCAAGTTTGCATCCTACTTCGCGAGCAAAGGGGCGATTGAAACGATGACCCGTTCGCTGGCGGTGGAGCTCGGGACAAAGAACCCATCTGTTCGGGTCAACGCAATATTACCCGGCCCCGTCCTCTTGGACGAATCGATCCCTCCTGAAACGGCGGAGCGGATTCGCCAGCAGGCTCTGGTGAAGCGCCATGGGAGCCCGGAAGATGTCGGGAGGGCGGCCCTCTTCCTAGCGACCCAACCCTTCATCACCGGCGTGTGTCTCCCGGTCGACGGGGGCCGGTCGATTTACGCCGGAGATTCCCTCGATGCCATCGCCCACCCGAAGTTTGCTGGAGGGACCGCTTGCTAGTGACGTAGGGTGTGTGAAGTGGTCGCTGATGCCAGCTCATTTCCACCAACTTGCCAAGAGGTTTTCTAACACAACCACCGTTGCTTTCCAAGCGACCACGTAACACACCGTTCCTGTTGCGCATCCGGTGTGTTGCGTGGTCGAAGGGCTCGCAAAGTTCCAAGAGATGGGGTGCCAAGGGGCCTTGGGTGGGAATTCGCCAATGACATTCCGACCACTTCACACACCCTACGACTCAAAACATCACGCCCTTTGTTCCTCAGGGACGTGCCACCCGACGCCCGAAATATTACCAACAAAGTTCACGATTACTCGCGACGCTATCCCTCGCTTATGCCACGGGTTGGGATGGGGGGACGCTTCGCGTCCGCATAACCCGTTCCCGCTCCCCATTTTCTCGATTTTGTCTATTTTCCGTGACTAGAATACGTGTGGATCCTAGACTAGTGTAGTTAAGAACCTCGTCCCCAATCCACCTTCTCCCCGCAAGTGACTAAGGCATGGCAAACTACGTATCTCTTGAGGAAGCTGCAAAGATCCTGGGCGTCTCCACGGACGAACTCGTCGAAATGCGTTCGCGCGGAGAGATCTTCGGATATCGAGACGGTTCCTCCTGGAAATTTAAAGAGGAAGAGATCGATCGGGTTCAAGCGGAACTCCAGGGAGATGCTCTCGACGAAGACGCAGGGGGATCGTCCATTCTCGTTTCGGACCGGCAATTGGGTGGTTCCTCGGCCGGTTCGAGTGGACCGACCATCGGGAAAGATGCGAGCGCCAGCGAGCTGGGGCTCGATAGCGATCTCCGTCTGATGGACGAGGATAGCCGCGTCGGGAGCGACGTGAAGCTGGTCGCCGATCCCAAGAGCGGTAGTGGCGTTCGCTTGGTAAATCGACAAGCCGAAGACGATGGGGATGAACTCCTTCTCGCTCCAGAGGACAACGCGAGCTCCGATATCGATATCGGGAGCGATCTCAAACTTCAAGGTGACCCGAGTGGTATTGGACTTGGTCATGATTCGGGGGGGATCGATCTCGGAAGCGGCAGTGGTGGGCTCGGCTCCGAGCTCGAACTCGCTTCGGATGATGAAGACGATCTGGTTTTGGGGTCCGACTCTGGAGTTGGGCTCGGTTCGGAGAGTGGTATCAATCTGATGAGCCCCTCCGACAGCGGCCTTTCTCTGGAAGATGAACCTCTCGACTTAGCGGGGACAGGGATCTCGGGGTTGGATCTCGGTGCAGAAATCGCCGGCGGATCCGGGCCGGGTAGTGCAGCTGCCAGCGGCCTGGGGAGCGGAGCGCTAGTCGATTTCGAAGATGGAGAGGAGTTCCAGTTAACACCTTCGGGTGGTCTGGAAGCCGACGAAGATAGCGGCTCCCAAGTGATCGAATTGGAAGACTCGACCGACTTCGGAAGCCTCCCCGAAGGTGGTGGCTTTGGTGGTGAAGGGTTCGATCCCATCCAAGAAGAGGGGGGAGAGTTCGGTGGATTTGGTGGTGGCGAAGAGGACGCGATGATGGGAGCCGCCGTAGGGGGGGCTGCCGGATATCGTCCTCCTCCTGAGACCCCTTACGCGACGATCGACATCATGCTCTTCCTGAGCATCTTGATCCTGCTGAGCCTTTGCGGCATTTTGGTGAGCGACTTGTCCAGAAACCTCTGGGCCTGGGACGGTCAAAACGGTATCTCCACAGCCCTCACCGATGCGCTGGTAGGCATTCTGCCAAAGTAGATCGGAATTCATTCCGATAAACAACGCCTCCAACTCCTGCCCCCGATGAACGTATTGCATAATCC
>CAYMXM010000389.1:0-5376 GCA_964394065.1 uncultured Pirellula sp.
GCTGGCGGCGGCGTTGAATGGCGGCGTTGTTTAACGGAATAAATTCCGTTCTACATTGGCCGCCATTCGTAAGATTCGTGGTTCATTCCTCTCCCTCTTTCTTCTTGCCGTCCTCTTGAGGCTTATCTACCTCGGGCTCCTCTTCCTTCGGCTCTTCTTTCGGTTCCGAATCGTCGATCGAATGTAAGCCGCACTCGGTTTTGCCTTGGCCGCTCCAGCGACCGGCTCGTTCGTCTTCACCTGCACCGACAGCTCGCGTGCAAGGCCAGCACCCGACACTCACAAACCCTTGATCGTGGAGCGGGTTGTAAGGGATCTTCCTATCCAGGATCCTCCCCCAAACCTTTCCTTTGGTCCAGTTCGCGAGGGGGCTCACTTTGACAAGGTGAAATTTCTTATCCCAACCGACGATGGGAGCGCGCGCCCGATCGGGGCTTTGATCTCGCCGAATCGCGCTGGCCCAAGCGTGCCGGCCCAAGGCGGCTTGATGAAGGACCGTGAGCTTGCGATCAAAGCAGCACTTGTCTGGATTGGATTTGTAGACCGGTCCACCATGCTGCGCCTCGTAGGCGGCGACCGAAAGTTCGGGACGCAATAGATCGACCTCAATTCCAAAGCGTTCTGCAACCTTGTCCCGCAGCTCCAGCGTTTCCTGGAACTGGTAGCCCGTTTCGAGATTGAAAACGTACATATTCGGAGCGATTTGCGAGATCATCTCCAAGAGAACCATCCCCTCGGGGCCAAAGGCGGTCGCGAAGGTGAATTTGTCCCCAAACCGTTGGACAGCCCACTCGAGGATCCCCTCGGGCTCAGCAGACTCTAATTGATCGCTCCAGTGTTTCAGTTCGGCTAGCAGTTCGTCGGTTGGATAGAGAGGTGGCTCGGCAGCCTGCGAACCGACCAAACCTTTGCCGTTGGACAACGTTCGTCCCAATCAAAAGGAAGGAGGAAATCCCGGTGACCAAACGGCACCGAGTAAGGCTAAAAATATATCGAAAGATAGGAGATTCGGTCAAGGATGTGGCCCGGGCGTCTCGCCCGGAGTTCCGAAGGCAACTCCGGGCGAGACGCCCGGGCCACGGAGTGAATTGCCCCTACGGCGTCGCGATCGTGTAGACCGTATGCGTAACCGTTCCACCCGAGGATTCTGCCGTCACTGTACTGGAGAGAGTCCCGAGGACTTCCAAAGCAGACCATAGGCTCAATACGTCGTTCGCCGTCAAGGTGTAATCCTGCAACAGCGGCTCCTCGCTATCGAGAAGAGAATAATCCAAATCCTCGATCGATTGCATCATCCCGTACCGTATCCACGGCTTGATCACCCCTAACAGCTTCCCTAGTTGCATCGCGGAGACGCTCGCCAGTGGCTTGCCGCTACTCAGACGCTCGCCGCCGAAGCTCAACTTGGCAGGAATCGCAAGTTTCTGCACTTGTTGGCTGGAATAGCCTGCGATGAAGTAATCGTCGATGAACAAACCTTGAAGGGCGATCCCCTCCGGAAGCCCGAGCTCGCTCGGCAAGGTGTAGCCGTACATCTCTCCCTTCGGCGAACTCAATGCTTCGGGGCGAGGTATGTTCGCCGGTTCCGCCGGGATGTCGGGGCTCATCCCGCGAGCAATTTGGAGCACCTCATCGATCCAATCGAACAGTTCGGTAAACCCCTCCTGAAGCAATGCGTTATCCTTCGTCTTCGTCAGCGATGCTACCTCGAATACAGGAAGAGGTACGTCGGAAGGAGGCATGTCCTTAAACCATTGGCTCTCGAGCAAGTTCCCGGAGGAGACAACGATCCCATTCTCCCCTTCGCATGCAGGAAAGAACTTCTCTTCGAGAATCTTGGCAAGCTTCTCGAGCGAAGGCCAAAACGCGTCCACTCCCTCTTTCACTTCGGCGAGCTTGCTGGACACTTCGTTAGAATCGTCATCCTCATCCCCGACCGCGATATTGAGCTCGACCGCTCGATTGAGGAGCTTCCTAGCGGTACCGACAACGTCTTTGAGAAGCTTAAAACCTTCAGGGCGGTTCTGAAATCGAGTGACCGCGAACAAGAGCGGGTTTTCACCGACACGGCTCACCCCAGTCAGAGGCTTGGAACCATCCAGAACTATGTTTTGAGTCCGATTATGGAGCCACATGTCCCAACCGGTGGGCCCCATGGTTGTGTAAAAGGTTTGCCCTTTGGAGGTGGGTATCAACCGAGCTAGTTCAGCGTCGAAGCGAACACACTCCGCGCGAACATCCCCCAAGAACTCTTCCTGTTCGGGAGTGAGATCCTCGGTCGCTTCGATCTGGGCTTTGAAGGAATCAAAATTTCGAGTGAGCTGGTTCTTGTTGTTCACTTCGAAATTCGCGACGGCAAACGCATCCGAAACATAGCCGACTCCCGTTACGGCCCCATGATCTGCGTTCTTAATCGGCGACATATCGGGATGATCGAGGAGAGTCTCTCCTTGCCCGAGCTTCAGTACATCCGCCCCTTTCTCGGTGACGGCAAAGATAAAAAAGTTATCGAGCGAACCGATGGTCAGAGCCAAAGTCCGATCATCAAGCGCAGAACGGATAGACTCTTTGATCTCTTCCGTGAATTCCTCGTTCGTAGGGACTTCGTCCCACGGAATCATCTTTCCACTGAATTCGAACGTAAGGCGGGAGCCACGGTCGTCATCGATTCGCTTCAACGAGCGTGCAAACCGAGCGCTTTCAGGTCTCGCTTGCAAACCAAAGGTCAACAGGGCTTCCAACTGATCGATCTTGGTGACCGCTTGGTACTCGTCTTTAAACTTAGCTCCCATAACCGTGCTTGGAATCTTCACGGCTTTGATCTGGTCAACCCATTTTTCAATCGCTTCCTCAAGGTACGTTTCATCCGCTTCGATCTTGGCAGCGACGATCTGCATCTCTTCAACCACCTCACCGAGGAGACGAATCGCATCGGAGGTATCACCGTCTGAAAAGATGAAGGCTTCCTGCGATGCAAGATCTTTCAAAAAGGAAATCGCATCCTGGACGTTTGGATTCTCATAGACCATCCTGGGTTGCCCGAGCGGACCGTTTCGATCCTGCCATTGCGACTTGAAGACCGCGAGGTTTTCTTGCACGACGGGCAAGCTCATCAGTTTCTTGGCAAACGGACCTTCCGCGATCGCTTCCCACTGATCTTGTAGACGGAAATTTCCCAGGTAGTAGGCCGCATCCTTAGGGGCGAGCCTCAGGGAGGTCTCCTTTCCAAGTTCTTGACCGTAGGAACAAGTGGATGCACCCAAGACTCCTATGGGCAATACCAAGCATCCTAAGACCCAGTTTCTCATTCGCGACATCAGCCGCACTCCTTTTTTGTGAAACGTAAATTGAAGAACATATCTAGCGTAAATCGCCATTCCATCCGTAAGTCACCTTCTCCTTCGGGCAACGCTGTGAAGCATTTTCCTTGGGGAATAGGACGCCTTCTGTCCGATCGGGGCTTGTCCCCGTCGGACACCGCTTTGGCGCCCTAGATCGACTCTTCATAACATACCACCGTCCGGCTGGGGCTTGCCCCCACCGGACGCCGCTTTGGCGTTCTAGCAGAGATGACCTCGTTTGCCGTTTTATGCTTCACGGAGGACGGGGAACCCGTCCATTGTTTCTGGCACTTCTACCCCTCACCCCCGGCCCCTCTCCTCGAAGCGGGGCGAGGGGAGCAGAACTCTATAGCGCAGCGTGTGCTAGGGCGCCAAAGCGGCGTCTGGGTGGGGACAAGCCCCATCCAGACGGGAGCTACTCCTACGTAAAATGCTGTAAGCTGTTGTCCGGAAGGTAACTCCTAGAGATCTAACTCGTCGAGTTCTTTCATCAATATATCGATATCTGGAAATTCGGAATCCTCAGGCTCCACCGAGTCCCTCGATTCTTTCAAATTTTGGCTGCTTAGGTTTTGACCGTTCACGTTTTGAATGGGAGTGGAAGACTCTACGTGGCACGGGCGTCCCGCCCGGGGAGGGGTAATCTCGGGGGAGACGCCCGGGCCACGATTTTGCTCCGATGTTGGCTTAGGTGCCGGTGGTGGAGCCTGCGCGAAGCCCCCGAGTTGAAAAACGGGAGTCGAGAGGGAGGCTAGGAGCTTTTTTAATCGCGCGATCTCTTCATCGACAGCGCCGAGGGTAGAAAGCTGCAGGTAGTAAACCTTCTTCTTAATCCCCGGAACATCCCCTCCCGTCTGCCGAATTTCGCCGTCGACGATGGAGCGGAGGGAGTAAGGGAACAAGGCCAACTTCGCTAGCCACTCATTTGTTTCCTCGATCGAGAGCCACGTGAGGAGAACGAAATCCCCTTTGATTCCCTCCAAGCAGAGTCGGTCGGTCGACGAGTTGGGAATGGCCGATAGGTCGGAGAGGAGCGTTGCGTCCAACCGCGCCTCAAAGAGTAACTTTGCGATCCATTCTTCCTCTACGTCGGAGTGCTTAGGAGACCGACGCGCTGATTGGGAGAGGACCACGGGTAAACGAACGGCCATGCTTAGCGACGATCGATATCTTCGAGCTCCTGGGCGGACATCTCAAACGGGAGCATGAGCGCGTCGACATCGCCGGTTTCCATCCCTTTTCGGAGGAAATACATTCGCTGTTTGGCCGATCCGTGGGTGAATGAATCTGGATTGACGCTACCTCGAGCTTTCTTTTGAAGGACATCGTCTCCGATTCGGCTTGCAGCATTGAGTGCTTCCTCGATATCACCTTTTTCGAGAATCTGTTTGTCGACATGCGCATGGTGGACCCATACTCCCGCGAGATAGTCCGCTTGAAGTTCCAGACGAACACTCAACTGATTCGATTCCGTTTGGGATGCTTTTCGTTGCATCGCTTGCACTTTGGCACTGAGCCCGAGTTGGTTTTGGACGTGGTGTCCGACTTCGTGTGCGATCACGTAGGCCATCGCAAAATCCCCTGGCGCACCCAATTCGCTTTTCAGCTGGCGAAAGAAATCGAAGTCGAGATAGACGTTGTTATCTCCGGGGCAATAGAAGGGGCCGACTTGGGAGGAGGCGACACCGCACGCCGAGCGTACTTGGCCGGTGAAAACCACCAGCTTCGGTTCTTGGTAGCGGGTCTTAAGATTGGTTCGGAAAAGCTTCCCCCAAACATCTTCGGTATCTTTCATGACGACCGATACGAAATTTTTGATCGGGGCGTCTGGATCATTGGCCGGGTCGAGCGGGCGCTGTTCCGGGGCTCTTGCGGAAGCTTGCCCCGCCTGTTCCATCACTTGCTGTGGGTTTGCGCCGAGAAGAAGCATGATGATGACAAAGGCGATGGAGCCCAAGCCCCCGCCGATGACCATTCCCCCAGCCGGCACCGCCATCACTCGGCGATCTTCCACATTGCCCGATTGCTCTCGGCC
>CAYMXM010000390.1:0-5371 GCA_964394065.1 uncultured Pirellula sp.
CGGGGGTTTGGGGGCTGGCCCCCAAGGTGGCACGGGTTGGGACCCGCCAACGTAGTCAATGTTTCGAACACTCCTACCCCTCACCCCCGGCCCCTCTCCCCGAAGCGGGGCGAGGGGAGCAGAGATATAAAACGCGGTGCGTGCGGTAAGACATTGAGTGGAATGCGTGGTTGCCAGCGCTGTCCCTCGCTTACGCCACGGGTTGTGATTTCGTGGCCTCGCTTGCGCGTCGGCCAAATATCTCAAACTATTCGCGCCGATTGGTCGGGCGACTCCGGGCGAGACGCCCGGGCCACGTTGGGAGCTTCCATTTCCCGCTGGGAAAATAATGCTTCGCAACGATGGATTAGAATTGGCCGCCGCCTCCGAAACCACCGCCGACACCACCTCCACCGCCGGTTCCACCACCTAGACCAGATCCACCTCCCTCGCCGATCGTTCCGTCCGCCGAGTTAAAGGTGTCGACAGCGATGACTTCCTGAAATGGAATGTTGAGTGGGCCGATCCGAACATAGCGACGATCCGCCGAAACGACCGACATCGCCATCAACTGAGACCCTTGTTGGATATTTCGGATCACAGGTCGGTACCCGACCGCACCACTTGTCCCCCAGAATGGATTTGCCCCAAGCCGCCCCATTCCACCACCTCCCACGGTGTCGTACCTGGAGGCGAGATAGCGAGCCCAGTAACGTTCATATTCGCTCATCCCGGAATCCCCTTGAGCATTCGGAGTGGCATTGTTCGACTGATTCGCCGCATCGGCCCCGGTGGTCGGAGCGCTTTGCTGAGCGAGAATCGCAGAACCCACCTCGAACTTCGCTTTGCGGATCTTCGCTAGGTACCCTTCTGCGATAGGCTCCGAGCGATGCCCGTTCTGAACGTGCGCGATGACGATCGCTACAGGCTTGGATGCGTCGAGGGTAACGACCTCTTGCACGACCTTCTGCTCGGGGGTTCCGTAGTCGGAGAGAATGTTGACAGTGACCTTCCCACCTGCGACCTCACCCCAGACCTTGCTGATGACAATGCGATAGGCTCCCGCGTACCCGCGAGCGCAGGTATAGCTCTCGGAGTACCCGTCCTTGGCTGCTTCATCCAAGGACGAACCGTCTCCCAAGTGAAGGCCACCCGACGCGGTTCGAGGATTATTCTGATCGCAAACCGTCCCGGTAGGCTCTTCGACAGCGATGTCCAAATCGGCATCCCCGGTCCAAACCACCCGAACGACCAAATCGCGAAGACGCGCCTCGCGTAGCTCTTGTTCGAAGACGTGGGCTTGCATCAACTCTTGGTTCTTCGTCAAGCGGACGTAACAGGACTTGGCCGCAACCAACGCTTTCTCAATCAAGGGAAGGTCTCCCTCCGACCAGCTTTGACCGAGGACCCCTGACGAGGACCATCGCATGGCTTCGACGTTCTCCGTTTCCACGGCGATACTGATTGCAAGCTCCAGCGCTTCTCGGTTGCTCGGGTCCGATACATGAACATCTCGGAGAACTGCGAGGGCATCGGTGTGGAGTTTGAGATCGTTCAAGTAGGCCGCAATCTTAATCGCTACCTCTTCTCCCGCCCCGTAATCGAGCGCCGAAAGCAAAACCCGACGAAGCGTTTCAGGTCGGTAGTCGTTGGCTTGCATCGCGATGCTCATCGCGTCATACATCCATACCGAGGGAAGGGTCTTTCGCATCGATTCGCTCAAGGTCTCGATGATCTCTTCGAAATGAGCCGTTGCCTCTTCAGGCTTCCCATTTTGGATGGCTCTCTTTCCACGAGCCATCTTCAAGGAAACCCATTTCGACAATTCATTCTCGGCTGCAAGCTTCACGCTGGCATCATCCGAAGCGATCTCTTCGAGGAGTTGCTGGGTGGACTTTGGCGGAGCTTTGGCGGGTGCATCTTGGACATCGAACATGCCACCCATGCCACCACCCATTCCTCCCATGCCGCCCATGCCACCCATCATGCCGCCTCCCATGCCTCCCATCATTCCACCTCCCATGCCTCCCATACCACCCATCATGCCGCCTCCCATCATCCCTCCACCCATCGAAGAGGTCTTGGGAATAGCAAGGTCACCGACCGGGTAGATGCGGATCACATTGGCGGTGTCGTTCTTACCGGTGATTCGCATCACCTCGTCTTCGATCACATAGGTGAGGTTCAACGGATCGAGAATGAGCTTGAGCGCGGAACGGAACGAGACTCGCGATCCGAGTTGCAACGTAACAGGTTCGTCAGGGGTGATATTCTCTTCTTGGAGGGCCCGATCATCCAAGACGATTGGAATCTCATGCTCCGCCGCAAACATGTTCATGACCTGAGATAGAGTTTGGTTGTTGAAATCGACTTCTACCTCCTTGTTGAGCGAGGAGTAAATTCGACGATCCGCTTCGCTTCCACCCGACAAGTCGATCGTCCCGTAGCGTTCAAGCCGGCGGGCGCTCAGGGCTTGCCATACATCGTGCGGTGGGTAGCGAATGGGTGGCTCATCCACGAACGCAACTAGGTTCTTCTCGTTCAAGAACATCGCATCGACAAACGCGCGGTTTCGTTGGGAAACAACATCTTCAAGAAGTTGAACGTTCGCGGCGATGTTGGATTCTAGGTTGGTCACGACATCGATCACCGATCCACGATCGATCTCGGTGACCTGAGGTGCCACGTCGGTGTTCGCCTCTTCAAACAGCTGCTGACGCATCAAGGCTTGATACCGATCCACCAACTGTTTGATCGCTTCTTCACGGCGTTCAGCCTCGACAAGGAGTCGTTGTGAAGCGGATTGCGAAGCGCGAACCGCTTGTTCCCGTGCGAGTTCTTCACGCTTGGCCGACTCAGCGCGGGCTGCCCGTTGGACGGCATCTGCGACGATCCGCTCCAATCGTACACGGCTCCCCGCATCCAGCTCTGGAGCGCGGCGAACTTGATCCAGTAGCGACTTGAGCGAAAGCTTCATCGCGGTGAAGTCGGTGTTTGTCGCCCCTGGTAGGCTTGCGCGTCTCGCTGCCGAGACCTCAGCCTTCACCTGCGCTTCGATCTGTTGCGCGGCGACACGTCGAAGGGACTCGTCCTCCCGAAGAAGCTCGCCCGCATCGGCGAGTTCATCGTAGAGAGGGTCGGAGCTTCCGAAGTAAGCACGCTCTTGTTCTACGGCTGGGGGCGGAGAAGGAGCAGAAGGAGTTGCTTGGCTTCGCGGTTGCGGAACAGGTGCAACCGGCTCATCATCTGCGAACGGATCTCCCTCTTGAGGTGCTCCACCTGGCGCAGGTGCAAGTGCAGGTGCTTCCGTTTCAGCAAACGGATCGCTCCCCTCTTGGAAGGTGATGAACTTCATGATTTTCGGGCTCGCGCTCGGAGCCTTCACAGGGGTCGTTTCCGTCCCCTTTTTCGGAGCGAGTTTCTCGGGATTCTTTGCTGCTTCAAGGATGTCCTTAGCCAACAGATTGTTGGGGGACTGCTGCAAGGCCTCTTCGGCAATGGCAATAGCTGCTTTAAAATCCCCGATATGGAGTGCATAGCGAGCGTCCTTCACCAACTCTTCGGAGTTGTCGGCGAGCATCATTCCCAATGCGCGAAGGGAATCCGATCCAGCGGTCGGGAGGAGCAATCCACCATTGCGCTCGGCATTCTTGACAACCTCTGGGAGGAAGGCCAAATCAGGGGTCTCACCACCAGCGTTCATCTCCCATCGAAGCGTCGTTGGGTTCCCGGCGACATGACCTTGCAACTCGAGAACATTAGATCCCTTCTCCCCTTGGAGCCTACCAACCAAGATGGAGTCGCGGTCCCCTCGAATCGGAGGAACCTGTGTTGGATAGGCTGCTGCGATTCCCTCTGGAAGCTTCGCTTCCGCCGGCCAGAAGACCGGAGCAACGGAGGCCTTTGCGAGCTGCGTCCCGATCTCTTGGTTGGAAGCGTTTTCAATGTTTTTATGGATGTAAATGACACCCCCGGTATGGTTGGCAAGGGTTGCCAAGAACGGAACGTCCGCATCGGGCCCAATCGCTAAAGAGGAAACCGTCGTCCTCGATTCACGAAGGGATTCCAGCAATTTTTCAAAGTCGGACGGCTTTAGCAGATTCCGGCGATGGAACCCGTCTCCGATATAAAGAACGGTCGCATCTCGAGCATCCCCCAGCGAAGTTCTCGCAGCTCGAATGGCGGCGACCACATCGGTGGTTCCCAGGGGGATCGTCTTCTCTAGCTGACGGATCGCGTCGGCGATTTCAGCCCCTCGCGGTGCCCCGACCCCAAGAACCGTCGCTTCGATATCACAACTCAGAAGGGAAGCGACACTTCCCTCGGGCAATCCCTCGAGAACTCGCTTTGCGATCTCGATCGAGTCGGAACGGTAGGCCCCGTTCTGGGAAGCTGAGGTGTCGACCACCACCGCCACCCGCGGAGTCTTCACCTGGATCGAATCAAGGGAGGTGGTTGCCAAACTCAAGGCGAAATGGGTCTCACCTTGATCTTGATAGGTGAGCAGCCGAGAGTTCTCCTCTCCTCCACTGGCGGTTGCCGTCCACAAAAGACTGGCCCCCAGGAAAAGTGCTCGGTTCAACCCTAGAAACTGACGCATGGCGATTCGCTCCAAATTGGCTCGAATGGTGAGAATGAAAATTGACTAGCTATCGTCTTCAATCCTATTTCTCGCAACGCCCCGATGCTATCAAAAAAGATGGCATTTCTTGACAATCGGCTCCCCTCGCGTCGCGAGAGGCCCAAAAAGGAAATTCGGACAGACGATCTCGTATCTGGAGGCTAGAGCGCATTCCGTTCCAAAATGGATAAATCGAGGGATTTTCTTGGGGATCCCGAAATTGGCAGCATTTCCCATCTGTTAGAGAAACCCTGCACTCCCGAGGAGAATCTCTCAAGTTTCCTTTTGCTTTGCATTTGGGATTAGGAATGTAGCGTTTTTGAACAGGATGGAGGGGTGAGGCTGGAGGCTGGAGGAAGAAGAGGGCTTCGCCCCTTAGCCTTGACCGCAGGTCAAGGAAAGGTAGCCCCGGGTTGGCCTGATGAAAAGATCGTAATTTGGGTGAATCAGGCAAGAATCGGATTTAAAAACTGCTACGAAACATTCGCATGTCTTTGAATCGCAAAGCGATGATTTTGGTTTAGAATCGCGTAGCGATGGCAGCCCATAGCCGCGGGCGTGAGCCCGCGGTTGCCCGGTCCACATGGTTTTGAGCCGCGAATGCGGCGGCAGCATCGAACCGATTCGCGAGGTGCTGCCGCCGCATTCGCGGCTCGAGAAGCTCCGGGCTAAGAGGATGCGAAGCATCCGGTATCCTCTCGGGGAACACTGCGATTCTCCGCGTCCCCTGCGGTTAAAAAGGAATAAATCCACGCATTCAAAAACCCGTGT
>CAYMXM010000391.1:0-5336 GCA_964394065.1 uncultured Pirellula sp.
ACATACCTGACGCAACTCCTTGGCCTGCCTGCAACTTAGTATGCGTTTGCCCTGATCTAAAACCATGCTTAGAACAGGAGTTAAAACGCAAACTCCAACTAGGCACATGATCACAATGATAGCACCCCGCTTGGATTGCAAATTGGGAAAAAAACAACCGCAAGCGACCGAAAATCCGATTATCGCAAACAATATCTTTTGGTACACAGGAATTTCTGGAAATATACCCAAAAACCAAATGGATACCAAAAACTGTAGATATTGATACTGGAAAAAAAGCACTATAAGATCTCAGTGTCACCAAAAGTGTTCATGAAAATTAGTGGCGTCGATCATAACTTGGACCAGCCTGAATGCTAGCTTTCATTTGAAAAACCTCCTTTGGCTTGTAGAGTAGAAAACTCGATCAATTCGAAACCCCAGATTTAGCTGGGGCAGAACAGCTAGGTCGGTTTTGCAATATCCATTCGTCGATTTGATCAATTGTAACCTGAGGTAATGGCATCCCATTCGCAGCTTTCGTAATAGGAATCTCAAAAACATGGTCATCTCCGCCTAGCATGCCATTATCAATTCCAAATATATTACACGTGCCATCACAGTTCTTTGAATAGACTATCACTATCGAGTGCTCTGGACCGCCGGGAATTGGAATGTCGAGAGTTACAGACATCATCGTTCCAACACATGAATCCTGAATTGCTTGACGGGGCTCATCTCGAGCAAGGAACGAATTGGTCCAGGTAACACAGTGGGCATCAAAACCCAAGTAACTTCCGAGAGTATTCCTGAAGCGAGAAGGGGTAGGAGTGCTCTCGATATCATTGAGTATTTGTGTCACTCTCTCTTCGCAATTGCTTAATTTGCAGCAAGTCTGTTTGCTATCGCAAAGCCCTGTGAGAAGCCCGGTATACGGACTACATGAAGAACTGTAGCTCGAACCAATTGCATTGATGCTCATGTTTAGACTAGCACAGTCATTTGGCGTTTGCCTGTATATAATGCGCTGTGAAACAGCAGTTCCAGCGCCCGAGAATGTGACGGAAGTGTTAGTGCACTTGCATATGGTTTGCCCATTAGGGTCAGTCTGAGCCATTCCGAGATAAGCTCTGGATAAATTCCAGCCGTCTACATACCCTATCGGATCTCTCCCCATAAACCGTCCCGCCAATCCACTCATCCAACGCGCACGGAAGTGATAGAGTCCTAGGGTTTGGTCCCATTCCCGTCCCGTGTAGGTATAGCGATTTCCAATCGCAGAACTCGCAATCGGCGTAGCCGATGCGTTCAGAATCGTTGGCTGACCGTAGGCCGTGTAGGCGTAGCGTTCCGCTACGGCGCCAGCCGAAGTGGTGACGGCGTTGATGCTAAATTGTTGGGTTCGATGGTAGTAGTAAATCGTGCCTCCCGCGCCTGCATCCTTACGAACTACAGGTTCGTCGATGTAGCTCGCGTAAACATAGCGATAAGTCGGCGTCGCGGGTGCACCGCCGTAGGGGTAATCGGCGATCGTCTGTTGATCATGCTGCACGAAGACGAACGAGCCGCTTGCCCCTTGGCGCCCGACGCGGCGGCCTAAAGCATCGTAGAGAAAGTTCACGTCCACGGTGGTGTCGTTATCGACGTCCGCCGTTTTCAGCTTGTTGTCAAAGTCGTACGTGTAAGCTGCCGCCACACCACTAGTAGTGAGCGAGGTGGGGAGGAGCGTGATGTTTCCTTTGACATCAGTGGTGACGTTCTGACCACCGGCAGTGAGGAGTTCGTGCGTGGGGCCGTGGGTTCTCGTTTGAGGAGTTCCGTTAGTAGTGACACTAGTCCAGTCACCGACGGCGGTGAGATTCCAGCTTTGATTGAAGGTTCCGCTGGTGCGAGCGAAGCCAGTGAGGCGGTCTTCGTTATCGTAGGTCGTTCCTACCGATGTGAAGCCGTAGTCACTCATGACACCTCCGATGGTCTCGGATTTCTTGTTCTTGTTTTCATCCCAGGTGTAACTCAGGTTTCCGATCGCGGTTCCCGTTTCTCCGTAGGAGATCGTGTCGAGGAGATTGTCACTAAAGTAAGTGCGCGACTCGGTGACGCCGTTGCCGAGAGTTTCGCCGGTGAGGCGGTGGCCATCATCGTAGGTTCTCGTGCTGACGGTGGAACCGTCTAGTTTCAACTGGTTGAGGGCTCCTGTGGCGTGGTAGCTACGCTCGGAGATGGAGCTATCAGGATAAGTTACTTTGGTTAGCTCGTTGCGCGAGTTATACTCGCTAGTAATGGGGTACGTTTGGCCACCGATAGTGAGAGACTCGGTGGCTTTGCGGCCGACGAGGTCATACGTGTACGTAACCGTGTTGCTGTAACGCCCGTTGACCGCTGTGAGCATTCGACTTGCACGGTCATAAGTAAAAGTATCCGAGTCTGAGATGGTGCTGGAAGGACTGTTGGCTGCCGTGCGGTAGTCGCGACTGGTGAGGCGACTTGCGAAATCGTAGTTGTAGGTGCAAGTGTCACCGAGCTGGTCTTGTTTGCGCAGAACTCTTCCTGCGTTGTCGTACACGAAGGTAACGATCCCATAGCCGGGCTGACCGGGAGTCGAACCACCTGTGTGGTCTGGGAAAGTCTCGGTGAGTTTTTCACCACGGGTGCTGTAGGTGTAACTGGTCGTTTGATTCTCGGCATCTTTCAATGTCGCGAGTTGACTCAGCGCTGTATAGGTAAAGATGGTCGAGCCACTCAGACGATCGATGGTTTTAATGCGTCTGCCTCGCGCATCGAATTCAACATAGGTGTGGTTGTTCTTCGCATCCGTTAGCTTCACCGCGTTTCCGGCTTTGTCATATTCAGTCTTCGTGACGGCGCTATTGGTGTCGGTCCTTTGGGTGTTTCGGTTCAGGAGATCGTAGACCATGTCGGCACCCACATTGTTCGGATCCCGAACCGAAAGTCGGTTTCCGTTCGCGTCATAGGTGACGATCGTTGCTTTGCCGAGTTGATCGATTGTGCGAAGAGTTCTTCCGGCCCCGTCGGTCCAAGTGGAAGTCGTGTTTCCAAGGGAATCGACCGAAGTGGTGACGAGAACCGTTCCGTAGCCCGACATGCTTGTGGTCGCGTCGTAAACCGTGCAGTTCCAGGAAGAGAGGGTGTTTACGGCCGTGGGGCCGGAGCCTTTGTAGTTGTTGAGCTTGCCATTCATCACCGTGCGCCCAGTCGCATCGGAGATGGTGAAGGTGACTTCGTCCTCGGAGCTGATGACGACCGTGGCACGCCCAGGGGCGGTGCTGCTGAAGGTGGTGTTCGCGCCGCCACTACCTGGAGCGCTGGCGAGTTTCGTGAGGGCATTGGCAAGGGAGATATTGAAGGTTCCGGAACCTCCGGTTCCGAGCTTCGGAACAGACACGCCGGTGGCGTTGTCGAGGCCGACGCCATCGGCGAGGTTATCGTCGTAAAGGTACTGAGCCCGATCAAAGGGGTCAGGCCTCTTTGATCGGTTCCGGCCCGAAGATTCCCTCGGTTCAAAGCGTGGTAAAGCCCGCCAGCTTCATCGGCGCGTGGTGGTCGTGGCATTCGGTAAGATCCTTTCTAAGATCGATCACCACCGAACCTACCCTCAAACGATCCGATTGTCAAATCAAAGAGGCCTGACCCCTTTGATCGGGCCGCTCCTGCCTTACTCTACCGCCTTGGCGTGAGTCTTTCTTCCTGCTCCCGGAGCAAATCAAGGCCTGACCCCTTTGATCGGGCTCATACTGATGTGTGGCGGAAGCTTCACAAAATCCTTCGTGACGAATTCCAGATCACCAGTAGGTCCTCCAACCGTTCCAATATATACCCAGGAATTCACGCAAAGCTTGCTCAGCGGTTCAAGTGGATATATGCCCCAAGTTTCGTGGCTGTATTCGGTAACTTCTGGTGATGGATCGTCTGCGTCAGAACGCCATATTCTGTACGCACGAAAGTCTTTTGTGTCTATTATAAAATCCTCGAGATTGTCCCGAAACAATACCAAGTGATTGTTTTCGGTGTTTTTTGCTATGGTAAAATCTCCTGCTGCTCCGCCGTCTATGGGAAGTATGAATTCCTTGACAATGACATTATTCTGGACCACCATCAGCTTTCTTTCATACTCTGCCGAAGCGTAGGAAATTCGCAAACGCCAAAAATCTATTCGAAAATCAGAAGTGACATCAACTGCTCGAACCCTCTCACCTCGAACAAAAAAATACGGGTCGACACGGCGGCGAATCAAAAACAAAAAGCTGATTATCACCAGAAAAGAAACTGCATAACCGGTGGATTTCATCTTCGGCAGTCTCGCGATTCGTACACGGTTCTTTCTGATGAACTTACCTCAACCCACACTGTTTTAGACTTCGTCTTACTTCCAATAACACCTAGAATCTTATAGGGAGAACCAGTTTCAATTTTTGATCCTATTTTGTCATTTGTAACCCGATAAGGTTCCTTAAATTTGTCTTCAATTGAAAACTGGAGGCTTACAGTTGCCGTGCTCAAGTAGCCGGTTGAAGTTACTTCAGTTTTCCGCACTCCTCCGCAGTGGAGGTTACCATAGAGCCTTGGGCTTACCAGAGTGATGAGGGGGCCATTTGTCCATTCGTAAGTTCCGTTCGCGACAATAGTGGAATCGCCAAGTGCATATAAAGAAGTGTTGCTGATTAGCGGCATCCCTGGCCCCGTGATGGATCCTCCTACTGTCTCAATGACACCTCCAATTACTTTGTCAATTTTGCTTCCGGCGAATTTGTGGGTTTCTCTTAGTTCGTTGATCTTACCTTCTCCACTTGAAGATGGTCCCGCTTCCTTGGCCTTTGCTAAAGCAATGCCAAGCTGTTGATCGACCATTTTGTCAATGGTATCTTGCGCTGCATTAAAAATTTTGTTGGCCAGCTCTGGATAGTTATCAACCTTAAGGTCCTCTCCCCCTCTGTTGTTGTACCACCACCACCAGAGATCCTGAAGACCACTGGGGTCGGTTGTACCCGTCGCTCCATTCCCCACATACCGAACCAAGTTCGTGTCTCCACCGGCGAAGCCGATGGGGTCTTCGTTGAGCCAGCGGCCGAGGGTGGCGTCGTAGTAGCGGGCGCGGTTGTATTGCAGGTCACTTTCGTCGTCTCGCTCGCGTCCTGTAAAGCCGAAGAGAGATTCGACCGCGGCGTTGGTCTCGTCCATGATTCGACCGAACGCATCATAGACGATGTGATTCGCTACCGATGATTCGTCGTTGATCGCATCGTATTCCACGAGATCCCGAACACTTCCTAAGTGATCGGTCAAAGGCCACAGGACGTCTCCCTCAACCGAGGGACTCGTGACCATCTCTTCGGCTAGGA